>CAYMXM010000651.1:0-2972 GCA_964394065.1 uncultured Pirellula sp.
AGTCGTTGGTCAGCAAAGCAATCACAGATAGGATCTTCTAGTTATGGAAGTAAGGTGTAAGGCGTAGGGTGTGTGAAGTGGTCGCGGGTTCCATCTCCGATGGAGATGGCAAACCGAGCAACCATTCTAACGCAATTAACCGTTGCGCCCCAAGCGACCACGGAACACACCGGAAGCGTAGTCGGAACCCTCCGAATTGTAAACTTGTGTGATCTTTCTCGCTGTTCTCCCCTCACCCCCAGCTTGGCATGACGCATCGGCGCGAATGTAAGGTATTTGGAATGGTGAAAATCACAACCCGTGGCGTAAGCGAGGGATAGCGCTGGCAACCAAGCAGCCATCCTAAATCTCACAGCACGCCCTTCGTGCCTCAGGGACGTTCCACCCGACGTCTGAGATATTCCCGACAAGGGCTACGTGCACTTGCGACGCTGTCCCTCGCTTACGCCACGGGTTGTGATGGGTGGACGCTTCGCGTCCTACCCCTTAACGCCGATGCGTCATGCCCCCCAGCCCTTCTCCCCTAAAAGGGGTAAGGGGAGCGGAGATTTAGTTGGAAAAACGCTTAACAGCGTTGCTTGTTTCTACGATACTCTTCGCGATCCGTTTCTTGTCTCTTGGGAATTGAACAGAGGAATCCTACATGTCGGAGATCGCCATCCCTGATCCAGCATCTATTCTAGCTATTCGCGACAGTGTCGTCGGGCAAGTCAAATTTGTTCGACGCTATACTCTCGGACTCCTTGCTTCCGTCCCTGACGAACTTTGGGGGGTGATTCCAACCGGAGCGAGCACCCATTTCGCTTGGCAAGTCGGGCACTTGGCCGTTGCCCAATATGGGTTGATGCTTTTTCGGCAACGGGGTCGTTCCGAAGGTGATTTAGAGCTGATGCCGAGTTGGTTGCGCAAACAATACGGCAAAGGAACCGTTCCAGCGACCGACCCCTCCAAGATTCCGCCTCGTGGGGAACTCATGGGGTACCTTCAGAAGATCTACGATGAGAGCATTGCAACGGTCCCGA
Organism: uncultured Pirellula sp.; assembly: GCA_964394065.1. Lineage (GTDB taxonomy): Bacteria > Planctomycetota > Planctomycetia > Pirellulales > Pirellulaceae > JBKCUI01. Next base: position 1,023 of record CAYMXM010000651.1, read on the forward strand.
ACTTGACCGCAGAGCAATTAGCCGAACCGACGGAGATGCCGTTCGCAGTCTATCCGATCAAACTCGGCGTTCTCCTCTTCTGTCCGATCCATGAAGGTCTCCACGCCGGCCAGATCGGATTGCTCCGTCGACTCCATGGTCAAGACCCAATTACGGACACCCAATCCCTAACACAGAGCGGGTGATGGGATTCGAACCCACGACTTCCAGCTTGGGAAGCTAGCACTCTAGCCACTGAGTTACACCCGCAATGAGTGGTAGTATAGCTGAAGGAATGAAGAGGGCAAGCTGGTAGAAGGCTTGAGGTAGCAGGCTTGAGGGGTGAGGCTTGAAAATCACAACCCGTGGCGTAAGCGAGGGACAGCGCTGGCAACCGGGCATCCAACAAAGATCTCGCAGCACGCCCTTCGTGCCTCAGGAGCGTGCCCCCCTGCGCCTGAGATAATCCCGACAAGGGCTACGTGCACTCGTGACGCTGTCCCTCGCTTACGCCACGGGTTGTGATGGGTGGACGCTTCGCGTCCCCCCGCCCCGCAGAATTCTTCAACTTCACCGAAACGTCTTCAAAAATCGGATGCATGTCGGAGCGAGGACTGTGATTGCATTGCCGGTGTAGTTCAAACGTCCGTCGGCAGGATCGATGCTGAATAGCAATACGGAATCACTCCCTTGATTCTCCGCCAACAAGTATTTTCCCGATGGATCTATTCGAAAATTGCGAGGGGTTTTCCCTTGCGTGGAGAATGTATCGATCCTAGTGATCTTGCCGGAGGGGACGTCGAGCTTCATAAGAACGATCGAATCGTGACCGCGGTTGCTCCCGTAAACGAATTGACCGTTGGGGTGAACAAGAACCTCTGCCGTGGAGAAACCCTTCCGATCCAACCCACGCGGAATCGTCTCTTCGGTATTTCGTGCGACAAGCGTTCCTTTCTCGCCGTTCCATTCCGCGACGGTCATCGTCATGTTCAATTCGTTGATGATAAAGACCCACTTTCCGTTCGGATGAAACGTAAGATGCCGTGGCCCTGCTCCGACGGGTAAATCCATAAAGGGTTGGGCCGATGGTGTTATCTTCCCTGAATCGAAATGGAAGTCGTAGATGTAGACTCGGTCCAAACCGAGATCGCAAACCAGGAGATACTTTTCATCGGGTGAGAAGACAGTGCAATGGGCATTGGAGCGTGTCTTTCCGGTAGGAATCGCATGGACCACGTTACACGTTTCCTTTCCGATCGTTCCATCCGCTGCTAGCTGGAACACGACGACGGAACCGTTGACATAGTTCGCAACGATTAAGTTGCGACCTTGGCTATCGATCGTCACGTGGCAAGGAATATCTCCCTGGATCGGTTGCCGGTTGATTTCTGTAAGCTTGGTGATTCGGCCATCTTTCGGGAAGTCGAGTTCGAACCGATAGGCAACCACCGTAGCGGGGGCAGCTCCGTCGTTTCGCATCGTCTCAGAAACGGCGTAAACGATGGGGAGAGTGGGATGCTGGCTGAAAAAGGATGGCTTAGCTTGCTCCGCCAAAACGCGAGGGGGCTCCAAGGTTCCGTCGGTATTCAGGAAACTGCCATAGATCGTATTCCCATAACCACTGGCCAGGAAAGGTTGCGCCATCGCAGGCTTGTGATAGGGAGTCATCAAGATACCAACCCCTAAAATCGCAACGGAAAAGAACTGGAATAGACGAGTCATTTGAGGTTCGAAGTTTGAAGAGAGAAGTTTGAAGTACGAGCCCGACGCGCAGGCGAGGGGTATCAGCTGGAAATATCGCTGACAAATCAGCCCCATCGCTTGCGCGTCGAGTTTGTATTGTAGACGCTCACGGCGAGCGGGGCACGTGGCCCGGGCGTCTCGCCCGGAGTCGTAGGGTGTGTGCAACACACCGACCGATGCGTAAGCGAGGCCCGAAAATCACAACCCGTGGCGTAAGCGAGGGACAGC
>CAYMXM010000652.1:0-2964 GCA_964394065.1 uncultured Pirellula sp.
ACCTCCTTAGGCGAAACAGAAGACTTACGTGAACGCATCCGAATGGAGCGTGGTTAAATCGATTAGAGGGATTCCGAATTTGAAAAGCAAGCTTCTATTCGGGATCTTTATACGAAAGATTCTAGCGGCATCAATCCGGACATTCACGGGCTACGGGAGAGCTGTTAAGCAGCTATGGAAGCACGCGTGAGTGTCCCTATGCTTTTCCCCCGCGTGAGTGTCCCTATGCTTTTCCCCCCTATGCTTTTCCTTTTGCGAACCATGGATTACACGGATGGCAGGGATAAAGTCAGGCTTGAGACTTGAGGACGAAGGGGGCTCACGCTAAGGAGTTAAGATGTAGGGTGTGTAAAGTGGTCGCTGATTCCAGTTCAGTTTCTACAAACCCGCCAAGAAGTTTTCTAACGCAACCACCGTTGCGCCAGTAAGCGACCACGTAACACACCATCCTTGATGTGTCTCCAGGCCCTTGGGGACACTCTCCATATCTCTAGCGAAAATTCAGGTGAGTGTCCCCTTGGTTTCGCATCCCACGCCCTTCGTGCCTCAGGGACGTGCCACGCGGCCAGACACCGCGCTTTAGAGTTCTGCTCCCCTCTCCCCTAAGAGGGGCGAGGGGATCTGAATTCTAATGCGCGACTACATCCTTTCCACCGTTTCGATCCCGAGGAGTTCCAATCCCTGCTTTAATACCTTGCCGGTCAGGTCGGTTAGCTTGAGGCGAGCGCGGAATAGTTCTTCCGATTCCGCCTTCAACACAGGGCACTGATCAAAGAAACTGCTGAACAACTTCGCCAGATCGAAGAGATACTCGGTCAGCACACTCGGTAGATGATCGTTCATCGATTGATGAAGCACATCTTCAAAGCGGAGTATCTGCAGAGCCAGCGCCCGCTCGGCGGGGTGGGTGATCCGAATCTTCGTTGCGCCCAGTTCCCCCATCGTATACTCGGAGTCATTCACGCGGCGAAGAATGCTTCGGGTTCTCGCATAGGAATACTGAATATAAGCTGCCGTGTTCCCTTCGAGCTTGACCATCTTCTCCATATCGAAAACGTAGTCGCTCGTCCTGTTGTGGCACAAATCTGCGTATTTGATCGCTCCGATTCCAACCTTGTTCGAGATATCTCGCTTTTCGTCTTCCGTGAGTTCCAGACCAAACGCTTGGATTCGATCCGGATTGCAAACGACATCCCAAGCCCGCGCGATCGCTTCATCGAGCATCGATTCGAGCCCGATATTCTCTCCCGACCGGGTCTTAAACGGTTTGCCATCCTTCCCCATGACGGTCCCAAAGCTGACATGCTTGAAGGTGGTATGGGAAAGCCCCAGCTTGTTCAATACGAGAAAGAGTTTTTGAAAGTGTTCGCTCTGACGGTGATCGACGACGTAGAGGGAAATGTCTTGGCCGAACTCCCGTTCCCGAAACATAGCGGTTGCGATATCGGTCGTCGAATAGAGATAAGCTCCGTCCTGCTTTTGAACTATCATCGGAGCGTCGAACTCATCGAGGAAAACGCAAATGGCCCCTTCGCTTTGCGTCGCGAGATCCTTCGACATCAACTCTTCGATCACCGAAGGGAGCAAGTCATGATAAAAACTCTCTCCATACTCGTGGTCGAAAGCAACATTTAGCCTCTTATAGATTCCATGAATCTCCTCTTTGCAATGAGGCAAAAAATCTTCCCAAAGCAGGAGATTCTCCTTGTCTCCGTGGTGGAGTTTCGAGGTCTCCTTGAGAACTCGACCATCGAGATCTGAATGCGCTTCGCAGAGTTTGATGAAAGCCTCATCCTGTTGGGCTTGTTCGATCGACTCTTTTGCAGATCGGAGTTTGTTTTCAGCTTCCAGCAAAGCGTTTTGAGCTGACTTAAGCTCCTTCGCAACCTTCTTGTCGTTCGGTGCAGCCGCTTGTTTTGTTTCGATCCCTTGCAATCTTTCACTTGCAAGGGAGAGATTCTTTTCAAGATTCGGAATCTCTTTTACGTTGTTCTGATAGCCGATAATTTTCTGCACCAAGCGGTAGAGGCGGCTTAGTTCGGCGACCGGAGCTTTCTTAAAGGCCGCTTCGTCTCGGAAGTTCTTGTAGCCATAGATGATCATCCCGAATTGGGTTCCCCAGTCCCCGAGGTGGTTGTCGGTGATAACTTCATGGCCGAGGAACTTTAAGATCTTCGAGATGGCATCCCCGATCACGGTCGAGCGGATATGCCCGACGTGCATTGGTTTGGCGACATTCGGTGAGGAATAATCGACAACGACCGTTTTCTTTTCCGTGGCTCCGGTCACCCCGAGGGTGGAAGATGCATAGGCATCGTCACATCCCTTCTCAAGGAAGGGGTCGGAGAGCCGGAGATTGACGTATCCACCTCCCGCGATAGAGACTTCGGAACAGAGATCCGAAATTTGCAATTCCGAGACGATGGTATTCGCGATTTCGAGTGGGGGCTTCCCGACGATCTTTTGAAGAGGCATCGCCACGTTCGCTTGATAGTCGGCCAAGGCTACTTCGCGCGAAGCCACGATTCGTTCCAAGGAGGTCTGGAGGTGCGCTGGATCGGAAAGCCATTGGCTGAGGACCGGAGCGAATCGAGAGCGGATTAAGGTCTGAAGTTGCATGGAAGGTTTGGGGGGATTGGAAGATGTAGGATTGGAAGATGTGGGGATGGATTGGAAGACGTGAGGATGGATGGTTGGATTAGCAAAACACCGCGAAGCAGGTGGAAGTCACCCTCCCCTCCGGGGAGGGGCGATCCAACGGATCGGGGAGGGGAGCGGAGAATCTTGGCCGCTCCGCTGCTATGCGCCGCCGCTCCTCGACGAACTGCCTAATCGTGGCCCGGGCGTCTCGCCCGGAGTAGCTGAGACGACTGAGGGCGAGACGCCCGGACAACGATTGAGAGCCACACCTCATCACTCATCCGAATTGAAAATCTCTTCGCGAGGGTGAAGTTGACAAAAAAG
>CAYMXM010000653.1:0-2961 GCA_964394065.1 uncultured Pirellula sp.
CTCGCTTACGCCACGGGTTGTGATTTTCTGGCCTCGCTTACGCGTCGGCCAAACTCCCAAACGTTCGCATGAAGGGTTGGGGCAATTTATTTTGAAAATGATGCCAACTTTTTAGTGGTGTTGCATTTTCCATTGGAGCGATCTCATTGGAAACGTTATAGCATCGGAAGCAACTGGAAATGGTGAGTGAGCTTCGAGCTGTCCCTGCTACTTTGCGTTTTGAACTTGATCCCGTGAAGACGGAATGTACTATTGTCATCTCGCCGTTCCTGCCAGAAACAATAGGGTTTCTGCAGATCTAACGAAAACGGCATTTCTAGCCACCGAGCCAAACGCACCCCGATCATCACGTGCGTATCGTAGCCAGGCAGCAATGAAGACATTTCAATTCTAGTGCCTTCACACATTGTCTGGAGATATACTGATGCGACATCAACGTCGATACGCGTTTACTTTGGTGGAATTACTGGTCGTTATCGCGATCATTGGAATCTTGGTTGGATTGTTGCTCCCTGCTGTCCAAGCGGCTCGCGAGGCTGCTAGACGTATGCAATGCAGCAACAACTTCAAGCAAATTAGTTTGGCGATGCATAACTATGCATCTGCCTTCCATGAGCTTCTTCCGAATGCAGGAATCTCAGGAACGGGTTATCCCAATGACCACTCTCCCCTAGCGCGCCTACTCCCCTTCATGGAACAGGCCAACCTTCAGAACCTGATTGATTGGAACATTCAAATGGGGCATCCCGGCAGCGGACTTCTTCCGGAGCCGTTGCGAGTTGTTGCGGCAACACGAGTACCAACCTTTCTCTGCCCCAGCCAAGCGAGTGATCCTGTCACGCAGATGACGCAACAGGGCATTACCTATCCGACGTGCGGTACCAACTATGGGATGAACCACGGAAACGGACTGGATGGAGCGTTTCATGCGGGAACCGCTGCAGGAAATGGACTCTGCTGGGTAAATGCGAAGGTTCGGCTTGGGCATATTACCGACGGAACCTCCAACACCATCGCGTTCTTGGAGTCGACGATCGGCCCAGGAAACAACATGGCGGGGCCTGCAGCAACCGTGAAAGCAGACCCTCGCCTATGGCGGGCTAGTGGTAGCACCTCGCATGCCCTCACCGGATTGCTGAATGGCTACAGTGCCATCCAAGGTAATATCGGCGGATGGACCGGTGGGAAGAACACGATGTGGCTTCGAGGAAGCGTTCCGACAGGGCCAGTTCTCGCTGCTATTCTCACTCCCAATAGCGATATCCCCGACTTCGGAACTGGATCTGCTAAGGCTGTTGCGGCTCGCAGTTTTCATACCGGAGGGGTCGGTATTTCTCTGGCGGATGGTTCGGTGCAATTTATCAGCAACGGTGTGAACAAGGATACTTGGCACGCGTTGTTGACCCGAGCAGGTGGTGAGGTTGTCGGCGAATACTAAGCCTGGCTTTCCGTACTACAGAATTTAATCACGTTTCGTTTCTTCGTTCCCTAGATCGAAGGAACGAAACGGTTTCTTGCCATACCGATCAAAAATACGTTTCCAATCCCACGACTAATGAAAATACATCACTTTATCGCCTCCACTGGACTCAGCCTAATCATTTCTGCTGTGTCCGCTACCTTCACCCTGGCCGAGACGCCCCGTACGATTCATCACGCACAAGGTCAGCTCCAAGTAACCAAGATACCTTCGCGCGTTGCGGTCCTAGATCTAGCTTCCCTCGACACGCTTGATGCTTTGGGAGTCGACGTCGTCGGTGTCCCATCGGGGAGTAAGAACTGGCCTGACTACCTTCAAAAGTATGCCGACAGTAAATACGTACAAGTAGGGAATCTTTTCGAGCCCGATACCGAAGCGCTCAAGGAATTGAAGCCCGATTTAATTATCGTCGCGGGGCGTTCCCGAAGTAAACTCCCAGAGCTCTCCGAGATCGCCCCAACCATCGATCTCACAACCTCCACCACCAGTTTCCTTCCGAGTGTCGTGCAAAACGTGCTGACCTTAGGGATTCTTTTCGGCAAAGAACATGAAGCTTCCGTCAAAGTAACTGAATTGCTCACGAAGTCTCGTGATCTGCAATCAAAGGCCTCGAAGCAGGGAGTCGGTGCCCTCATGTTCGCCGTTGGCGAGAATGCTTCCGTTCATCTACCCAATACGCGATTTGGCATTGTCTATGAATTGGTTGGCATTCACCCCCTTCTTCCTGCGGAAGCACCTCAGGCAGAATCAGGTGAAGGCCGCAGAGGCGAACAGCGGAGAGGTGAGGGAGAAGCTTCAGAGGCGGCCCGCGCTCAACGTGCAGAAGCTGCAAAGCAAGCGTTGGCGAAAGCATTCGAGCGAGATCCTAACTGGATCTTTGTAATCGATCGCAACGCAGCTTTCAAAGAACGGGAGAACGCACAGGAAATCCTCGCGGCAAATGATACGATCGCGAACTCCACGGCCTGGAAGGAAGGTCGTGTTGTTCACCTCAGCGGTTCTGGTTGGTATCTGATCGGAGGTGGCTACACGCAGCTTCTGCAAACGATTGACCAAATCGATCAAGCGTTTACGGGAAAGGATGGTAGATAAATATTGGTCACTCAGCACGTTGCCTAGCAGTGTGCTGAGTGTGCCTTACGGCTTGTTCTAGCAAGTGAACATCTTCTGTGACCTACCCTGGGCTGTCAAAAAGTTGGTGTTGTGGCGATTTAGGTTTGCGCAAGTTTCGTTCTCTGATTCGCTTCTTGTCCGACCGGGGCTCGTCCCCGTCGGACGCCGCTTTGGCGCACTAGCACGCGCTTTAGATTATCTGCTCCCCTCGCCCCGCTTCGGGGAGAGGGGCCGGGGGTGAGGGGTAGAAGTGCTAGTAACAAAAAACTTGTTGGAAACGTTGTACTTCACGCTCCCCTCCCCGATCCGTTGGATCGACCCAGCGGGCTATTGGTGGGCCTCAGCCCCACAAGAAGAATGGCCAGAAG
>CAYMXM010000654.1:0-2960 GCA_964394065.1 uncultured Pirellula sp.
GAGACGCCCCTACCGGGGCTACCAAAAACGTGACCATTTTCAAACTCGACAATTCTACCTAGTCTCACTAGCTTTACTCCGATGCGTCGGTCGGGTGGCACGTCCCTGAGGCACGAAGGGCGTGCTGTGAGACCTGGGATGGATGCGTGGTTGCCAACGCTATCCCTCGCTTACGCCACGGGTTGTGATAGTTGGGCCTCTCATTAGGCAGGTTTAGCTCCTTGGGGTATCATGGCGACGTTCTTCCCACCTCCATGATTTCAGTCCAAGGTACCGATGACATCCTCCTGCGGCTCCGTTCCTCGCTTTGAGTTTGTAAAAACTACGATCATTCGACATCGGCAGATTGCCAAGGATACTTGGCAGTTGACCGTCGAAGCCCCTTGGATGGCCAAACGCGCATTGCCCGGGCAGTTTTTTATGGTTCGGATCGCAGGTCTCAACGATCCTTTGATCGGTCGCGCGCTGGCTCTATTCGATGTACACGACGATCCCTCTGGAGAGCCGAAAGCACTCAGCGTCGTCTATACCGTCAAAGGAAAATTCACCCGTTGCTTGTCCCGCTCTGTAGCGGGGGACGAGGTCGAGCTTTGGGGACCGCTAGGAAACGCGTTCTCTACGGAACCGGTCGATCGTTTGATCCTCGTCGCCGGAGGTGTTGGACAGACCCCGATGTTGACGGTGGCGAAGGGGGCGTTGGGATTCAAGTCGTTCGGCATCCCTGCCCAACCGAACGGATATGCCAAACGAGTTTCGTTGATCTACGGAGCGAGGACCCAGGAATACCTTGCAGGGGTTCCCGCATTGGAAGAGGTTTGCTCCGACGTTCATTTGGCAACGGAGGATGGGTCGGCAGGAACGCAAGGACGCGTTACCGATCTGCTAGAACCGATGCTTCAGGAGGCTGGAGGAAGTTCCCTCCGCGTTGCATGCTGCGGTCCCGAGCCGATGATGGAAGCAGTAAGTCATTTGACCACCAAATACCAAGTCCCCTGCCAAGTCTCGTTGGAGACACCGATGGCTTGCGGCATCGGGATCTGTTTCACGTGTGTTGCGAAGGTCGTTCAGGAGGACGGCGCTTGGGACTATAAACGGACCTGCATCGACGGCCCGATTTTCTCAGCGGAAAAAATCTGCTGGGAGTAAAGCTAAAACACTCCGTGCCACATCCAGCGTTTGCGTTGCAATTCGTAGTAGATCCATAATCGTTGTGCGGAAGTGGTTTCGATGCGCCAGTAGTCCCGGCAAGCGCTCCTACCTCTCCACCATCCTGTCTCGATCCGCTCTGGTCCAATCTCTTTCGCAATCAAATGGAGCTTCCCTTCTAAGCAAATCGTGCGAGGGGTTCCAGAGCTATCCGCATCCACGACGACAGGGATCGGCTTTTGCAATAAACGGAGAGGTCTCTCCAACGGTCTTGGAATCGCCCCCAAAGAGACTTTGCGAGACTGACGAACAGGAGCTCGGCTACCGGCTAGTGGATAATAGCGGACCGCATGTTCTGGCTGGTTCTCCGATAAGACTTGCGGGCGAACTACGCATTCCGTCCCCAATCGTGCAGTAAGTCGATTGATCAAACTGGCCAACGCGGAACGGTCCCCGACCTGATCCTGGAGATTGTCCTGTAGATCGAACAGCTCCAGTTGCTGCGGAACAACCCGAACGGACTCGAGAGCGATTACCGATACTCGATGGATCGGATTCTTGGTGGTGTTGAAACCTCGCAATTGCTCCAGATGCATCTCGAGCAACTGCTGCAAAGGCTCCGCCTCAATGGTAGGAGAATAGAGATGGACTTGGAGATCGATGCTCTTGGCTTGGATGCGATCGAAGCGAATCAACCAACGCAAAGCCCCTCTCTGTTTGGAGGCGAGCATGGATGCGATTTTGCTAACCAACTCCTCGACGATCATGGCGAGCGCAAGGCGGTCGGCGACTGGGTGCTCCAGGGAAAGAGAAGCGGTGAAATGGTCGGGGGGCGTTACCGAATCGATAAGCTCGGCGTGAGGATCGACAAGTTGATCCAGTCTTCGCGCGGGGGCTTCACCGAACCGAGATGCCAATCCTGCGCGAGGGAGCCTCCGCAATTCACCGATGGTTCGAACGCCAAGCTCTGCTAGCGTATCGCAGGTTGTGGCCGGTAGTCTCAACGCTTTCACCGGTAGAGGGTCGAGGCGCAAAGCAGCTTCATGCGAATGCACGATTTGGAAACGGCTTCCCCCCTGCGAGTATCTTGCAATCGCCAACGTAGCCCCCACCGTGGGAGCGATCGCGATGCGAGCATACCAACCATGGGAAGCGAGCCACTTTTTCAACGCTTCACACCACGCGGCTTCACCTCCGAACAGATGAGTGATCCCTCTAAGGTTCAGCAATAAGGAGTCCGGCTCTCCAGCTACGTCGGTTTGCCCCAGGCCGATCCACGGGCTAAAGGTGTGTAACTCCACCCCGAGCGCGGTTAGACGTTCTCGATCTCCTACCACATCTGCTTCGCGAGTAACGACGCTGGAGTCCGTTCGGTTCCCAGCTTGTCGGTTCCAGGTCTGCCAGTTCCTGGGTTGCCAGTTCTCGGCTTGCTTGTGTAGCAGGGAGCGAACTTCCGCAAGGAAAGCGCCGGGAAGGATTCCTTCTCGTCGAGCGGACTGCGATGCCGCGTAGACAATTTGTCTTCGGCGGCTATCTTGTCGCGATAAGACCACGCATCGTTGCCGCAACTCGGGCTCTTCAGCGAACAGGCGTTGAATCGGCCAAGAGGGGAAATAGAGGGCGGCTACTTCGGGCGAGACGCCGGAGCTACGATCAGAAAGGGGGTGTTGTTCTAGGGGAGAATGTGTCACTCTGTTTCCTCCGTGATTGCTATTGGATCCGGTTTTCAATCGCGTAGCGATGGCAGCCCATAGGCGTGGGCTTACGCCGGGCTGTCAAAAGGTTGGTGTTGTCGGGATTTAGGTTTGCGCAAG
>CAYMXM010000655.1:0-2955 GCA_964394065.1 uncultured Pirellula sp.
GCAACGTTTACTCGCGACGCTATCCCTCGCTTACGCCACGGGTTGTGATGGGGGGGAAGCTTCGCGTTCCCCCCTTATCAGCGATGCGTCAGTCACCTCCCAAAGCCTCTCCCCTACTCCGCTCCAAACCGTTTGCTTTCCCCTTGCAGGATCTCATCGGTGCTTTCGGGGTCGACGTGGCGGCAGCATTCGACGAGTCGATCGGCCAGGGCGTAGAGGGGTTGTTCCCAAGTCTCTTCACTACTCTCCGCAGGAGCGACCTGAACGATCTCTTCGATCAATAAGATGAACCGAAGTATGTGCCGAAACAACAACCCCTCGTGCTTTTGCAATCCGCGAGCAACGATGTACTTGTTGAAATCACAACCGAACTCCAGGAGTTCCCCGACGACCCAAACCCCTCGCGTGTAGACGTCGTGAACCCCTGGGAATTCATGATCGAACAAGCGACGCAGTTTCTCCCCCAGTGCGATCGGTCTCGGAGGTGGCTCTCCATCGGGAGTCCAGCGACGATATCGTCCTTTGGCTCCTCCCGCTCCCGCAGCGAGTTCCTCGGCGCCCGGCTCCTCAGGTTCTTCCTCGGCCCGACCTGTCAGTTCCGCCGCGCTGGCCAATCCCAACGAGAGGAGCTGCGGATGCAGGATCGAGGTCGCTAAGGGGCCAGGGGGGAGATCCTCGGGGAAAGGGACCCGTACGAATTTGGCGATGTTGGCGGGTAGTTCAAGGACACTCTCCAACGCTTGTACTCGCTCCTGCTCATCGGCGAACTGGAGCATGTTCACCAAATAGAGCCCGTAGATCGGATTGACGCTTCGAAGCTGGGACAGATATTGCAATCGATCGGTCGGTGTTGCATGCTCCGGCTTGTAGTCGTCCAACTCGTAGGCGATCGGCTCGTCGGCAGCAACCGAGGGGGCCGATGTGTCGGGGCCTTCATCGTCATCATCGGCAACCTCCAACTCAGGCATCGCCAGTTGCAGCCATCCCGGTTTGGTTTCCTTCGGTTTGTTCGGATCACCCGCGGGAGCTCCCGTTTTGGGACTCGGTTTCGGATCCAATTCGATGAACCCCGATTTCCAGAGGGTGATGAGCATCCGGTTGAGGTCTCGTTGCCCCTTCTCGATCTGCGCCGCCGTTTGCAGCCTGCGTCCTACGATGTTTCGGAGAGGTTGCACGCTGGAGTCGTTCAAGAGGAGGTAAGCGAGGAGCCGCCATGGGAGATGACCGCGGCTTTCCAGTTTCGCCGGTGGAGCATTCCTCAGTTTCTCAAACTGTTCCTTCGTCCAATACGTCTCCCCGGCACGTTTGGTCGGCATCTTCTTTTTCAGTTGCTTCTTGGCTCGAAGAAGCTGCGGGTCTTTCGTATCCTCGGGGATCTGATCGTATTGGGCTTTCCAACGAAGGTGCTTCACATCGTCTTCATGGGCCAAGACATAGACGAATCCCTCCTTATCGAATTGGGGTCTTCCGGCGCGACCAAAGATCTGATGGGCCGTGCTCGGCTCCACGATCTTCTTCTTTCCAAAGGGGCCTTTGACGATGCTCGGCAAGATAACGCTTCGCGCGGGCAAGTTGATACCTGCCGACAATGTTTCCGTGCAAACGGCGACGCTGAGCAATTTCTCCTGAAAGAGCTGCTCGACGAGTCGTCGATATTTGGGCATGATCCCCGCGTGGTGGACTCCGACTCCGCGGATGAGAATCTGCTTTAGTTTTGGGCCGGCTCCCTGGGAAAAGTCGAACCCTTCGAGCCTCTTGGTCACGGCAGCTTGGCGCGCTTTGTCGATGAGTTTCTTTCCCTTGAGCAGCTCCCCTACCTGCCAGCATTGTTCTCGATTGAAGCAGAAGACGAGCCCTGGTGTTCTTCGTTTCTCTTCATCTCCTTCGGCGATTCGTTCGAGATGTTCATCGAGATAGGCGTCATCGATCCACGAAAACTGGAGGGGGACTTTCCGCTCGGTTCCTTGGACCAGCTCTAAGTTCTTATGGTGGGATCGATAGAGCCAGCTACAGAATTCAACGCTGTTGCCGATCGTGGCCGAGAGGAGCATCGTTCGGACATGTTTCGGCATCAGTCCCAAGGAAAGTTCCCAGACCACACCTCGTTCGGGATCGTTGAACGAGTGGAACTCATCCATGACCACGGAGGAGACTTCTTCGAAGCTCGTGTTCTCTTGCCCCATCAATCGGTTGAGCAAGATCTCCGCAACGACGACGAGAACGGGGGCGTCGGGATTGACCCGGCGATTCCCTGTTACGAGTCCGATCGAGTCGATCGGGTAACCCCAGCGCAGCGCGGTTTGTTGAATCTCGACAAGCTTCTGATCGGTGAGCGCGATCAAAGGGGTTGTGTAGTAGCATCGTTTCCCCGTTCGGAGGGCTTCGTAGATAGCCGCTTCCGCGATGAGAGTCTTTCCTGTCCCAGTAGGGGCGCAGACCAAGACACCCTGATCGGAACCGAACCAAGCAAAGATCGCTTCCTCTTGAACAGGATAGGGAGGATAGGGGAGTTTTTCAAAGTACTCCGATGCGATATCGAGCCGGTCTAAAGACATTTGCAATGATTCCGTGAAGGTAAGGCGGGTGCCGTTGCGGTTGGGAGTCGCCCCTCCCCTTCGGGGAGGCTCAATAGTAGCGGTAGGGCGCGAGCCCTCCGGTGACGGCCTCGGTGAGGAATCACGCTACGATCGCTTTGAATGGAGGCCAATGTAGAACGGAATTCATTCCGTTAAACAACGCTTCCAACTCCTGCCCCCATTGCGCGTATAGCCTACTTCCAACCCAGGGCAGCTCAAGGCCCCGCAATGCAGCGAGAGCCTCTCGCAGCTAGCGGGGGGCTTGGAGTGCCATGAATGATGGGGGAGGCTCACTGTGCTGGTAGGGGCTTTGAATGGAGACCCATGTAGAACGGAATTCATTCCGTTAAACAACGCTTCCAACTCCTGCCCCCATTGC
>CAYMXM010000656.1:0-2939 GCA_964394065.1 uncultured Pirellula sp.
TTGCCGCCGCCGCCACCGCCGACGGTTTCGGCGACTGGGGTGATCCATTTCCCGGCGCTAAACCCGCGCTCGACGAGGGATTGGCTGATTCCAGCGATCAAGGTCACCTTGTCATCGCTGCTGTTCGCGAGAAGGACCGCGACCGGTGTCGAAGACTTCTTTCGGATTTGATCGATCCATTGGCGCATCATCCCCGCGTTGGCGTTCGGTGTCTCCGCAACGATAAGATGCGTTCCTCCAACTTCCAGCGCTTGTTCGAGCAAGCTGTCGATCGACACGCTTCCTCCCCCTTGGCTCAATCGCTTGATTTGCTCATGCAATTGCGTCTGCTCCTGAAGCAAGGTTTGGACTCGTTCGGGGACTTCGTCGTAGGAGACGTTGAGCAGTCTCGCTATCTGTCGGAATGCGCTTCGGATCGCGGCATACTCGCACGAACCCGATGGGGTTGAGCTCTTACTACCCACGATTCCAGGGGCAGCTTCGTTGCCGGAGCCCGTAGCGAGTTTCTTCAGTTTGCGAACTGCCGAAACCAGTTCTTGAACGGTCTGTCCCAGTTGCGAGAGGCTGCAACCAAGCGTTTCGGCTGTTTGCTTCGCGAGGTTTTCGATCTTCGACCGGTGCTCGATCGCCTTTGTCCCGGTGAGTGCAGTGATGCGACGGGTTCCGGAAGAAACGCTCTCTTCCGATAGGATCTCCAGGGTTTGAATATCCTTCGTATTCGATGCGTGGGTACCTCCGCATAGCTCCTTAGAAAAAGTTCCCATCGAGACCATTCGAACCGGGTCAGGATACTTTTCACCGAACAACATCATCGCCCCAGCTTCGCGAGCGGTTGCGAGTGGAACGAGTTTCCAATCGATCGGAGCCCCCGAAGAAACATGCTCGTTGGAAAGGCCTTCCACCTTTTGCAAGATCTCGTCGGAGAGGGATTCTTGGTTGCTGAAGTCGAAGCGGAGCCAGTCGGCATCCACCTTGCTCCCCTGCTGCTGCGCATGCCCACCGACGTGGGTTTGGAGCGCGTGGTGGAGAATATGAGTTGCCGAGTGGGCACGCTTGATCGCATCGCGGCGCGAGGCATCGACGATTGCGCGGACAGAATCCCCCTCTTTCAGCTCTCCGGAGACCATCTTTCCGTAATGGATGATCAATTCACCACTTCGCTGGGTATCCTCTACTTCGAATACACCATGAGAGTTCTCGATCCGACCGGTATCTCCGACTTGGCCACCACTCTCTCCATAGAAAGGAGAACGATCGAGAACGATGCGGACCAACTCCGTATTCTTGGAGTTGACGTTCGAAGCGAGTTTGTCTTCCTTGGGTTTGCCGACGATGATTCCTTTGATTTGCGCGTCTGCTTGGGTGACCTCGTAGCCGAGAAACTCGTTCCGTTGAATCGCTTCCTTAAGGGTTTCGATCGGGCCTGTTTCGAAGAGTTCACCTTGTTCCCCTCCGCTGATCTCACCATGTTCGAGCATCGCTTTGCGATAGCCGTCCCAGTCGAAGGTGTAGTTGTTTTCCGCCGCGATCTGTTGGAACATTTCGGGGGGGACGCCATAGGTTTGGTAGAGAGAGGCAGCTTCTCGGCCATCGACCATGACTTTCCCGCCGGACTGCATATCGGTGAAGACCCGGTGGATGCGATCCAATCCAGAGTCGATCGTTGCGAAGAAGTCTGCTTCCTCCCGCTTCATCACTTGGGAAACCCGTTCGATGGTCGTCCCGATTTCCGGATAGACCGACTTCATCATCTCCGCGACGACGGGGACGAGTTGATGCAGGAACGGTTCTCGCATACCCATCTGGTGGCCGTCGAGGACGGCGCGGCGAAGAAGTCGCTTGATCACATAGCGCGCTTTCTTCGGTCCGGGGTAGACGTTTTCATGGATGGCGAAGGTGCAAGCCCGCACGTGATCGGTGATTCGTCGGAGTCGGCGACCGTTGTCACTCTCGTATTCGTACTTTTGGCCGACCACCTCTGCTGCCGCTTGAACGATCGGTAGGAGGATGTCGATGTGGAAGTTGGTCGGAACGTTTTGAAGGACGCTCGCAGTCCGTTCCAGTCCCATGCCTGTATCGATATTTTTGCTCGGAAGAGGCCGTAGATTATCGGGTGGCTCGCCGACTCGATTGAACTGGGTGAAGACCAAGTTCCAGATCTCGACCGATTTTCCGTTCTCGAGTTGGTAGTAGATTTCACTGCAAGGACCGCAGACACCGTCGGGGCCTTGGCTGGGAGCGGAGGCGGGCCAGAAGTTTTCATCTTCATCCATCCGGCTGATTCGGTTGGTGGCGAGCCCGATCTTCTCGTTCCAAATTTTGGCCGCTTCATCGTCATCTTTATAGACCGTCACCGTCAGTCGGTTTGGATCGAGTCCGAGCCATTTTTTATCGGTGAGGAATTCCCATGCCCACGCGATCGCTTCCTCTTTGAAGTAGTCACCGAAGCTGAAATTCCCCAGCATCTCGAAGAAGGTATGGTGATAGGCGGTTCGACCGACGTTGTCGATATCGCCGGTTCGCAAGCACTTCTGGCAGGTGGTTGCTCGCGTGAAGTCCAGTTTTACCTTCCCGAGAAAGTGATCCTTGAACTGGTTCATCCCTGCGGGGGTGAACAAAACGGACGGATCCCAGGTGGGGACCAAAACGTCGCTGGCCTGTCGGTGGTGCCCTTTGGATTGATAGAAAGAAAGGTACTTTTCGCGTAGTTCGTCCGTTTTCATGGCGGTCTTTAGATCCTGTAGGGGGCCGGGAAAATCACCCGTGATGGCCGTAAAATTTACCGAGAATTCGGAAATTCGCTAGCGTGTTTGGGGGAGAGATCAGGCTAGGCCGGGGGTGGCCTGACGCATCGGAGGCCAAGTGTCAGTCAAAAGAGGTCAGAGGGTGGACGCGAAGCGTCCCCCCCATCACAACCCGTGGCGTAAGCGAGGGATAGC
>CAYMXM010000657.1:0-2936 GCA_964394065.1 uncultured Pirellula sp.
GTGTTGAATTTGGGAAACACGCTTCGAGGGTTTCCCTACAATCGTTACAACCGACTATAGTAGTAAGACGAGCAGCAGACGAAAAACTACCATCACAACCCGACGCGTTAGCGAGGGACAGCGTTGGCAACCAAGCATCCCATTCAGGTATCTCAGCACGCCCTTCGTGCCACTGGGATGTGCCACCCGGACTCCTGAGTCATATCAGACAAGGGGGACGGCCACTTACGACGCAGTCCCTCGCCTACGCATCGGGTTATGATGGGAATAGCTCTTGGTAGTTTTTCATCTGCCGCTCGCCTACAAAGCGGAGCCTTACCAAATTTTTTTGGAGGGCGGTATTTTTCTTCGGTTCCCACGAAAGTTCGAAGCATGCAGGTCGTCTGGAAGAAACTCGCGGAAGGACAAGATGTTCCGACATCCCGTTGGATGGCGGTTTTCTTCGGAGCATTTTCCGCCTTGGGACTTCCGGTTATTCTCGTCCTGTTTGGCTTCCTGCTGCAACTGCTTTTCGTTCGTTATCCGACGAGCGGTGGGGAGCGGGTTCTCCCTGCGCATCTTCAACTCGGGGACTGGATCCGTGTACCTACGACTCTCTTCTCATCGAACGGCAGTCTGCTCGGATGCGCGATCGTTCTAATCCTTTTGATGACCGTCGTCTTTGCGATCGAACGTTGGACTACTCTTCTCTCACGACGGGCTTCTTTGAAGGCAGCCCTCTACTGGAACGGGAATATCCTCAATCGCCTCTTTGGCCACTCGCGTCTTCTGTCGGTCGACCAAGGACTCTCGGGGCAACGTAGTGTGTTGCGAGAGCTCATTCAAACAGACTTACCGAAAGTTCGCGAAACCCTCACCGATTGGTGCCGAGTTTTTCCTAGGAGCGTCATTCAAGTTCTGATGGTCTTGCTCCTCGCATGCATGATCCAGCCTTGGTTGACCCTCCTCGCCATTCTCGGGCTCGTTGCGATTTGGTGGATTTGGGGAAGCATCGAAACATCGATTCGGAAAGAGCGACCCGTTCTACTCGAACAGCGCCGCAACGCGCACGAGCAACTCATCTACCTGTGCGAATCCTCTCCGATTCTGGAATCGGTCGACGCACGGATGGACGTCCAGAAAGCATTCGACCATCAGCTGGAAGCCTTTCACTTGGCGCAGTATCGAGTCGCAGAAGAAAACAGTTGGCGATCTCCGATCCTCCTCACCGTCGCAGGCCTCTTTGGTGCATTTCTCTTCTTCGTCACTTCCCTTCGGGTGCTCGATCCCGAGTCGGATCTACGCATCGGAGACATGTTGGTTCTTGTCGGATGCGTCGCAATAGCAGTCAACGGTATCTTTAAGATTCGACGATGCCTGCGAAAGCGGCGAGGAGCCGATCATTCGGCCAACGCAATCGCTTCCTATCTCGCCATCCCCTCGACTCGGTCGAAGTCGATTGGAAAGGGAGGACGCGCCGATTTCTCCAACGGTCTTAAGTTCGAGCACGTCTCGTTTCGGGATAGTTCCAACGCGAGGATTCTCGACGATGTCACTCTAGAACTCGCCCCTGGAAAGTTTACGGCTCTGGTTTCGCTCGACAATACGACCTCCCAGGCGCTAGGAGAAATGCTTCTCGGCTTCGGGATGCCGACCAGCGGACGCGTTCTGATCGATCAAAACAACTTGATCGATATCGACCCCGCGAGCCTTCGAAACCAAACCCTTCTCATCAATGAGCGAGGGCCATTGCTCGACGGATCGGTCGAAGAGAACATCTGGTCAGGAGCAGCGAAGAACGCCACGATCGATATCCTTGAGATCGCGAAGAAGGCGAAGGTATCCGAAGCGATCCTCAACCTTCCAGAAGGGCTCGGAACGGTTCTTACCAGCAATGACGAACGCCTTACTCCAGACCAACTCTATCGACTCGGTATCGTTCGAGCCTTGCTCAAACGTCCATCGGTTGTCGTAGCTCACGAACCCCGCGTTCGGGTCACCGCGCAGGAGGAGTCCGATTCCTTGGAGGCTCTAAACGCCTTGAGCGATCTGCGAGCGATTACGGTCGTCCTGCCAGAAAGACTCAGCACCTTGCGACGTGTCGACCAAATCGTGATGTTCAAAGACGGCAAGATCGCCGCCTCCGGCACACACTCGCAGTTGTTAGAACAAAGCGAACTCTATCGACACTACAACTACATCCGCTTCGCATTCACGGCGTAGTTCCGCTCCCCTCGTCCCGCTTCGGGGCGAAGGGAGCAGATAGCTGACATCGCTCCGTATTCATTCGTGAAATTCGTACGATTCGTGGTTCTCTCTTTGCAGCCTCTCTTCCAACCATTGCATCTCTTCCGCAATCCCTTCCGAAAGACTCCCCTTTTTTAGATCGCTGGGTAAGACGGTCCAAGCGTAGGTCTCTACTTCAAAATGCCCCGTGGGAAACGCTTCGGTTCCCACTTTCGGCACCAAGAGATCAATGCACCGTCGAATCTCGGATTGGGTGGAATGAATCTCACCGAAGTGCTCCAAGTAAACCGGGACATGAAAATGGACTCGCCACTCGCCCGACTCGGGAGCAACTTTTTGTTCCGTGAAAGCATAGGGCAAATCGTCGATCATCCGTTTCCCTCCCTCCGTGCGGATATGAACTTGATGCAGGTACCTCTCTTCGACAAACGCTTTTAGCTGCGACCAAGCAACCGTTCGTTGATGAGGAGAGAGTCGATCCCAGTCGATCGATACGGCAGAGGATACTTGCACCTTCCCGACTCGAATCCCTTCTGCAAACGATGCCTTCAGTTCCAACTCCTGGTCCTCGTACATGACGGCTGCGTGGCATACGTCGTGACAAAGGGTGATGTATCTCCGAGCGATTTCGCGATCCTGCTCCGAGGGGAGGGAATGCAAGAACTTCTCCACGTAAAACTTTCGAAACGAGGCGCTATCGGTCAACATGC
>CAYMXM010000658.1:0-2921 GCA_964394065.1 uncultured Pirellula sp.
GTGTAGTTGGCAGCTTAAACTCGGCTATTGTTCCTATTAGGCTCTGTCCCAAACCCCGAGGTTGAAACACAGAGGCACAGAGAGCACAGAGTTTAGAAAAATTCCTGAGGATCTGAAGTTCTCTGCGTCCCTGTGCCTCCGCGACTCCGCGTTTCCTTCTCTTGGCAGTGATGTAGGGTGTGTGAAGTGGTCGCCGATGCCAGCTCAGTTTCTACAAACCTGCCAAGAGGTTTTCTAACGCAACCACCGTTGCGTCCGAAGCGACCACGTAACACACCGTTCCTGTTGCGTTTCCGGTGTGTTGCGCGGTCGAAGGGCTCGCAAAGTCTAAAGAGATGGGGTGCCAAGGGGCCTTGGGGTGGAATTCGCCCTTGCCATTCCGACCGCTTCACACACCCTACGACTACTCAAGCCTCACCCCTCAAGTGGCCTGATGAAAAGATCCTAATATGGGTAAATTAGGCAGGAGTTGGATTTGAAAACTGCTACGAACTTCGTATCTCTTTGAATCGCACGTTCCAACCCTTCTAGAGGTTCGTGATTCCTCCACAGCATGCTGCAACTTCATCATTCCCTCTCAAGGCAGGGGAGAGGTTTGCCACCTTGGGGCTCTGCCCCAAACCCCGAGGTTTTTGGAAGCATGGCGCCGGTGTTCGAAAGATTTCGCCCCTCCTAGCGATTGAGAGCAGGATCGCCTCGCGAGCGTGGAACCCACTAGAAGCGGGGCATGGTTTCCTGTACCCGGGACAAAAAAACTTTCGAACACCGGCGCTATGCTTGGAAAACCTCGGGGGTTTGGGGGCTGGCCCCCAAGGTGGCACGGGCTGGGAGCTTGACAGAAGCTCGAGGATTTGAAAACGCAACCAGAAGCTTCGGGGAGTCAAATTCCTTGGAAAAATTCTTTTCATCAGCCTCACCCCTCAAGCCTGATTCTCGCTACATAATCGAGAAGTAATTCTCGACCGCGAAGTCCATATACTCCCTTTTCAGTTCGAGCGGGATCGATTTGAAGTAGCAGTAGGAGCGGATTTGGAGGAGGAGGTCACGGGGGTGGCAGTTGCGCATCGGGCGCCCCGTCTTCTTGTAGTGGGTTTCGATCAGGTAGTCGATGATCTCCGGATCATGGGGGACCTTGAGGACCCGGCACATGATTTCGAAGAGTTTCCGGAACGCGCTTTCCTCCGGGTTGAGAACCTCGATTTTGTAGGGGATTCGGCGAAGGAACGCGTCGTCGACGAGGTCTTTCGGTTCCAGGTTCGTGCTGAAGATGACGAGTTGGTCGAAGGGGATTTGCACCTTCTTTCCACTTCCCACACTGATAAAGTCGTACCGTTTTTCGAGAGGAACGATCCATCGGTTGAGGAGTTCGTCGACGCTCATCCGTTGGCGACCGAAGTCATCGATGAGGAGGACTCCGCAATTGCTTTTCATTTGGAGGGGGGCGTCGCTGATGTTCGTTTCTGGGTTGCGAGCCACTTCGAGCATCGACATCGTCAACTCTCCCCCGGCGACGATGGTAGGGCGGCGGATGCGGACCCATCGGTGGTCGATTTGGTTGTCGATCAGGAGACCGTCGTTCGCCTGATGGGGGACTTCCTCGTGGTTGAGGGGGTCGAAGATGCGCATTACTTCCCCGTCGACGCTGACGCATCGGGGGATCCAGATGAACTCGCCGAACGCTTTGGTGATCCGTTCCGCGATGCTCGTCTTTCCGTTTCCGGGGTAGCCGAAGAGGAACATACCTCGTCCGGAGTTGACGGCGGGGCCGAGTCGGTTGAGGAGTTCGGGGGCGATCAGGAGGTCGGAGAACGCTTTTTGGAGGTCTTGTTGGGTTGGGTGTTGGTGTTCGACCGATTGAAGCCGAACCGATTGGATGTAGCTCGATAAGGGGACGGGGGCTGACCCATAGTAGGTCGTCTTCTGCATATGGCGTTTTGCGCGATCCCGACCCGCATCGGTGAGGGCATGGATGTAGTCGTTGAAGGGGGTTGCGCCGAGGTAGTAGGTGAGCTGCTGCCCTTTGAGTCGCGTGAGTGTCGGCTCGAGGATTCGGTAGGAGAGTTTCAGTTGGTCGGCGATACCGCGACCGGGCGATTCGCCACGGTTGAGGAGGAACCGCATGACCAGTTCCTCGATGATTTGGCTATTGAGACCAGCGGCTTCGATCGTCTGGGGCTCGATCGGGAGGATCGGTTCGTTGTGGTTTTGCGTGACCTTCAGAAGCGGGTCCACCGTCGTCCCTTTCGCAGGAGAGGTGGCCGTTTGAGGTTGATGGGCGGGGGCCGGCTGGCTTTTAAGGGAGGGAGCGGTGGAGGAGGGAGTCAAAAGAGGGGCTGCGACAGGAAGGTTCGACGGAGGGCGTGATTCGCTTGGGGAGGACTGGGATGCCAAACGATTGATCCTCTCGAGGGCTTCTTCGAGGGTGCTGGTGGTCGATTTTTGCGGGGGGGATTGTTGTGTGGATGTCACGAGCGAGGGCATTTCTGGTTCATGGATAAACGCACAAACGTACCGATGTCGGTTTTGGAAAACTCCTTTCGGCATCGGGTCTAGGGTGCGTGGAAGCTTAGCGGAAACCCCTCTGGTCGAAGTAGCGAGGGAATTGGCGCTGTCAGAATTGGCATGTCCGGAACAACCAATGTAGAACGGAATTCATTCCGTTAAGCCACCTTTCCACTTCCTCCCCCCGTTGAACGCCTTGGGCCTCTCCACCTCAGGGCTGTTCAAGTTTCACACTGGCGCCGCGAGCCTCTCGCACCTGTGGAGAGCTTGAGCAGCCCTAAGCTGGATGTGGGCCTAGCGTGTGGTTCGGGGCGAGTTGTAGAACGGAATTCATTCCGTTAAGCCACCTTTCCACCTCCTCCCCCCGATGAACGCCTTGGGCCTCTCCACCTCAGGGCCGTTCAAGTTTTACGCTGGCG
>CAYMXM010000659.1:0-2913 GCA_964394065.1 uncultured Pirellula sp.
CTGTTTGCTACTGTTCCGGCTTGGAAAAGTCACGGGAGGAACGAATGTCTTGATTCGACGTTCGAATTGCGTGGGCAATCTCCCTGGATTATGAGGATTCGGAAACGGTCACTGGAGGACCTATGTACAAACTGCTCCTTTGCTGGCGCTACCTTCGAACGAGATGGATCGCCTTGGCGTCGATCGTCTCGGTTACGCTAGGGGTGGCGACGTTGATCGTCGTCAACAGCGTCATGGATGGCTTCACGTCTCTCATGCAGGAGCGAATGCACGGCATTCTTAGCGACCTAGTCGTGGAAACTCGCACCACTGCGGGACTCCCTAACCCAGACTGGTATATCCAACGAATCCATGATCGACTCGGGGACAAAGTCGCCGGCGTTACCACCGTAGTCACCCTCCCGGCGATGATGACGATGACGGTGAATGGTCAACGCCACACCCAGCAAATCAATCTGATCGGTATCGATGAGCAAACCTACGCGAACGTCAGCGATTTCAGCAAGTACCTGCTCCATCCCAAGAACCAACAACAGCTCGATTTCAAACTGAAGGAAAACGGCTACGCTCCCGATCGCCCCACACTGCAACCTGCAGGCTGGGAGCATAGACGCTATGTTGCCGCCCTTCGGAAAGAACAAGCGCGTCAGATGGCAGAGTTCCGTTCGGAATTCGATCGATACAACGAGTTGCAACGAGCGATCCAAGAAAAGCAAACCGCCAACGAAGCACCAGATATCCTTGAGAAAGAGGATACGCTAGCCAACGACGCGCTCGGAGAAGATACCGAAAATCCATCCGACGAAGCGTTGGCAAACGACAGCCCATCCTCCGAAGGGAATGCCTTAGATTCTGAACCAGCCGATCTAGCAAGCCTCGCTCAATCGGGCCCCAGTATCTCCTCTGCACCCACACAAGCCTACACGTTCGATCCCGAGAAGAGCCAGCTCAACGGGATCGTTCTTGGGATCGGGCTCGGAAGCATCCGAGGAAGAGATCTCGAAGGAAATGTTCGGGATCATTTTTTCTTGAGGCCTGGGGACGATGTGAGTATCGCGTTCCCGAACGCAGGAACTCCACCGCGCGCGATCGATCAGTCCTTCACCATCGTGGATTTCTACGAAAGCAAGATGAGCGAGTACGATTCGACCTTTGCCTTCGTCCCTCTTCAAGTCCTCCAGAAGGCGCGCGGGTTGGTCGACCCACAAACAGGAGCGATCGCGGTTAGCTCGATCCAAATCAAACTCAATCCCAACGTCGACTTGGCGGAAGCTCGCGATCTCCTTCGTGAAGAGTTCCCACCCGAGTCGATGATCTCGGTGAACTCCTGGAAGGATACGCAAGGCCCACTGCTGGCAGCGGTCGCCATGGAGACCACGGTCTTGAATGTTCTCCTCTTTATGATCATCGCCGTCGCCGGATTCGGGATCTTGGCCACTTTCTACATGATCGTCGTAGAAAAGACGCGGGATATCGGTGTGATGAAATCACTCGGGGCACCTGGTTCGGGGATCGCGACGATTTTCCTCGGTTACGGCGTCCTCCTCGGAACGGTCGGAGCGGGGATAGGGCTCGTGGTCGGTTTGCTCTTCGTTTGGAACATCAACGAGATCGCGCGCGCCCTGGAGTATGTGACCGGAAGAGAAGTCTTTGACCCGACGATCTATTATTTCGATAAGATCCCCACGATCATCCATACGTCGATGCTGATATGGGTCAGCATCGGTTCCATCCTCATCGCAGTACTTGCGAGCGTTCTCCCCTCGATCCGCGCAGCACGGATGCATCCAGTAGAGGCGTTGCGATATGAATAGTGCTCTATCCGAATCCGCGAAACAAAAGCAGCAAGGTACCGATCGAAACAAATATCGAGTGGTTCGAGTTGATTCCGATCAAGAGGAACGGACCGATGCCGCGTTTGGAAGGATCTCTCTCCAAGCTTCAGGGCTTACGAAAGCGTATCGACGTCATAGCTTGAAGGTAGACGTTCTCAAAGGTGTCGACTTTCAAGCCGAAACGGGGAAGATCACGGCGATCATCGGTCAAAGCGGCTCCGGGAAGAGTACCTTGCTCCATTTGCTAGGAACCCTCGACCGACCGGACAGTGGAGAAATCTACTTCGAAGGAAGGAGGATCGACAATGTTTCCAACCGGCAGCGGGATCAGTTTCGGAATACGAATCTAGGGATGATCTTCCAGTTCTATCATCTCCTTCCCGAGCTGACACTTCTGGAAAACATCATGACTCCGGCATTGATCGGCCATAGCATCTTCGGTTATTGGGCCAAACGCAAGGAATTGCTGGACCGAGCGAAGGAGCTTGCAAAAACGGTTGGGCTCGACCATCGTTTGAACCATAAGCCGAGCCAACTCTCGGGTGGTGAGATGCAACGAACTGCGATCGCACGCGCGTTGATTTCGAACCCGACGTTGTTGTTAGCTGACGAACCGACCGGGAACCTGGACCAAGAGACCGGTGAGTCGATCTTGAGTTTGCTCAGAGCGTTGAACGAGCGAGAAAAGCTGACAATCGTGATGGTGACCCACGACGAGAGCATCGCCTCTAGGTGCGATGCCCTCGTCCGATTGACCGGTGGACGTGTAGATCGATTGAAGTAAGAGATCAAGCTTGAGGGTAGCATGGGCGTCTCGCCCATGGGGATTTGGACGTAGGGTGTGTAAAGTGGTCACCGCTTCCATCTCAGATCCAGATGGTATAACGACCATCTTACTATTGCATTCCCCCTTGCCTTCTATGCGACCACGCAACACACCGGATGTGTAGTTGGCACGGCCAGTTAAGACTTGGTAATCGTTACGAACACTTCTACCCCTCACCCCCAGCCTGGGCTGATGCACGGCTGTTAAAGTAGGTTTCAGATCGTTGAATCGCAAAGCGATGATCTTGGTTTG
>CAYMXM010000660.1:0-2913 GCA_964394065.1 uncultured Pirellula sp.
CGCTTACCGCCGGCTAATGGCTGTAATCCCTTCGGGATACCAGAGGATGCAAAACGAATCCTCGAGTTCTTCTCTGCGAACCTCTGCGTCCCCTGCGGTTTAACAAGAGATAGCGATGATTGACTCGCTATCTTAATCTTAAGGTGGGACCACAGCCCCCCCCCTACTTTCCGCCCAGATATCGGGTCGAGGCTTCTTGCAGCAAGTCCGCTTCGCGGTTTCCTGATTTGACCTCGACACGGAATCGGTGGACACCTCCTTGGGAGGCTTCGGCGACGACTCGAAGTTTCACTTTTTCCCCAGGTGCGATCGTTGGGATCGTGTTGAAGATCACCTGTCCGGGGACGATGCGAGCCTCGGCTCCTTCGCATCGCATCGGCTCGATCCCTTCGGAGAACTGGACGAGGACGTCGACTCCATTGGCGACCTTCTTTCCACGATTGAAGATTTCTAGATCGTAGAAGACATCGCGTCCGACCGGAGCGGGAGCGGCGGGGTCGTTGACCGTCAATTGAAGGTCGACCACTGAGTCGACTTGGGTGGTAACCTGCGAACGGGCTTCCAGGCCGCTGCTACATTCCGCATGGAAGGTAACCGTATTGGCACCCACTTGGTCGAATGTTAGTTGAACGGGAATGGTGAGGGTTTCATGGGGGGCTAAGGCTCCAACCTTCCATTCGACCTTCGTTCCGTTCTCCTTGGCGCCGGGTGGGAGAGTCGCAGGGACAGCCCCAGCGGGAAGGGTGAGGGAACAAGCGACATCGGTTGCTGTTGCGTCTCCCTTGTTGGTCAGAACTACGTTGTACTCCGCAGCGCTACCTTGATAGAACTCGGCGGGACCTGTCCACGAGGCTTCGAGAGCCGATTGTTTGACTCGAACGTCGATGGCGCTTGCGGCGTGGATGTTCGAAAGTTCACTTCGCGCCGCAGCCGTAATCGGGATCATGCCACTTTGCTCAAAGAGGAGTTCGACGTCGATGACTTTCTCGTCGCTAGGTGCGATATCTCCGATGTTCGACTTGCTGTTCCCGAAGCTCGCTGCGTTGAGTTCGAGTTCGACGTTCTTTGCCACGGCGTTGCCCGAGTTTCTCACTCGCAATCGATAGTTGAGTGGTGAGCCGAATACCGCTTCCGAAGGGCCTTCGAGGGCCAGTTCGAGTTGAGGCTGCTGGACCCGGATGGAGTACTCTTGGGATTGTGGAATCGCGGTCCATTCAATCCCCAGGGCGAAGTGCTCCGGCTTGTCGGTTTTCAGGCTGATACGGAGCGACTTGTGAGATCGGGCTGGAAGGGCAGGGAGTTCCCACACGATTCCTTTTTCTCCATCGCTTTCTTCTGCTTCTGCGCCGCCGTCGGTCGCGGTGATGCTTCCGATGGTTACGTTCGCGGGGACTGCGAGTCGGAGGATGAGTCCGTTCAGGTCGATCGATCCATCGTTTCTCGCGATGACTTCGAAATTCGATTCCTGGCCGACCAAAAGGGAATCGGGGCCTTGGATCGATACTCGAACCCCCGGCAACTGCATCGTTCCAAGGGTGTCCCCCTCCCCGCTGGTCAGGCGTCCGGCGGGAAGCTCAGGGGCTGGGATCGAAGCGGGGGGGCGCGAGCTTCCCCCTTGCAGGATGCGAGGGGCCGATGGGGCGGCGACGCTCGGTGAAGCGTCCGCGTTTGGAGCCTTGGGAGCAGGAATAGGCAAGGGAACTGTGTTGGCGGAATCGGGAACAGGTTCATCTGCCACGCGCGGGGTAGTTATCTGGTTGGGTGTTGAAATGTTTCGGAACTGGCTCCCCGTGTCGATCGGTTTTTCGCTGCTCAAGTCGATGAGACTTGGCCCTTCCGTCTTGGTAGCGGGCTCCAACCGAGGTTTCACGGCGGGAGAGACGGGCGCATTCCCGTCCGATACCCGGCGCGAGGTGGAATGGTTCCCGAGCGAAGTGGGAGACTCTAGAGAGCCCGCTTCGACGTTTGAGTTGATCGGGCGGGATCCCCCAAGGGATTTACTGATGACAGGGACTCGAGGTGCGGGGGCTTGAAACGCTTCCTCGTCGGCAGGGAAGCGTGTCGAAATGCGTCCCGGAGAAGGTTCTGGGGTGGCGTATTCCTCCAATTGAATCGAACTTTCCTCCCCTCGATCGCGAGGATTGATAATTCGGGGGCGCGGAACGTTTTTGAAGGGTTCGCGAAAGGGGCGACTGGCGGAAGGCTCGTCTCGGAAAACGTGAGGTTCCGGCGTATCATCAACGTTTTCTGTTCGATTAAAAACCCGGTTTGTAAATGATTTGAGGGGGACTAGCAGTCCTCCGCGAGTAGCCGTCTCTGTCGCAGGTACCCGGGGAGGGGTGGGCCGCTCCTGTTCCTGCTCTTGTTCTTCTTGAGGAGCCGCAGGCTTCCTGGAAAAGATCTTCGAGAATGGGTTTACGAATCCCGTTCGGGGACGTTCGTGTTCATCCTCTCCGAAAGGAGCGTCGTCGGACTGTCCAAGGGCAACCGATTGGAGAAATAGAACGGCTGGAATTAGGAGCAGGGGGATCCAGTCCTTGGTTCGCATCTGTTCAACGATCCTCATTTCGACAACTCCACAATAGACGTTAGAACGGAATTCCACACCGATCGATCTTCGTATCTATCGGACCACGATCGGGAGAAAATAAACCGAATAGGAAGAACTTGCCGACAATAGTGGTTATTTGAGGCTTGAGGGATGAGGGGTGAGGCTTGAGGGGGAGGAAGAAGGGCTTCGCCCTTTCGGAGGGAAACGTGGTGAAGCATTTTTCCGTAGGGAATGGTTCTTGTCTGGATGGGGCTTGTCCCCGCCAGACACCGCTTTGGCGCCCTAGAACGCGCTGCGCTTTAGAGTTCCGCTCCCCTCGCCCCTCTTAGGGGAGAGGGGCTGGGGGTGAGGGGTTGAAGTGC
>CAYMXM010000661.1:0-2912 GCA_964394065.1 uncultured Pirellula sp.
TGGCTCCCTTCGCCCCCTTTGGGGGAGAAGGGCTGGGGATGAGGGGGAAGCGGCTGAATAAACAATGGCTTAGTTAGATCTCAGTTCTACCCCTCACCCCCGGCCTGGCCTGACGCATCGGAGGTAAGCTGGGGAGACTAGGTGGAACTGTCGAGTTTAAAAATGGTCACGTTTTTGGCAGCCCCGGTAGGGGCTACCTTTCCTTGACCTACGGTCAAGGCTATGGCCGAAGCTCACTTCTTCCTCAAGTCTCAAGCCTCACCCCTCAAGCCTTACTTAGTAAGATTCGTTCGATTCGTGGGTCTTCCACGGTTTTTCAATCCCTTTCCCCGGTACAATCAACCCAGACAATCAACCCAGCTCCGAATTTTCTCGCTACTCCTGACGACTTGATCAAACCGCGACTATGGCCGACGTTCGTCCACGACTTTGGAAACGACTGTTGGGCTCCCCTCTCTTCTGGGGACCGGCGGTTTGCGCTGTCGTGGCAGGTGGGCTCGGCTATTTGCCGGTCGCGATCGTCGCTGGAACCACCGCTATAGGCATCTTGCTCGTGAGAGTCGCGTTCGGTTTCGAACAACTCAAAAACGAGGCGGAAGTCGAGATAGCCAAGGGGGCCCGCCAAGCGCTAGAGGAGCAACTCGATCAACTCGCCAATCGGCTGCGCGCCGATCGGGATTACCGAACCAAAGATGCGCTGACTCTCGCACGAGATTCCATACGCGAATTTGAAACCTACGCTTCCCAATCCGATCTCAAATACCAGACGCTGGAGATCGGTCGCCAGATGCAAGATTTGTTTCAGGCAACGACCGAACTCCTCGAGCATTCGCTACAGCTCTTTGAACAAGCCGATCGGTTGGTCGGGGATCAGCGACAAGCGATTCTCGACCAACGAGAAGCGAGCGTAGCTCAATCGCTACAAGCTGCGGAAAAGTTGCAGGGAGCGGCAAAGCACTTTCGGGAGCTTGTTCAATCGAGTCGCGATGCCGATGTCCAACCACTCCAAGACGAACTCGATACTTCGTTGCGCATCGCGCGCCGAACGGAGGAACGGATGCGCGAATTGGAAAACTCGACCGATCCACTGCGTCGTATGGAAGAGTGAGGCTTGAGGGGTGAGGCTTGAGGTTTGAGGAAGAAGAGAGCTTTGCCTTAGCCTTGACCGTAGGTCAAGGAAAGGTAGCCCCGACCGGGGCTACCAAAAATGTGACCAGATCCCGTACAATGCATCCTCGTAAATCCACACCCAGTATTCACTAGTCACTTTATCCATTTCAGCGGGAGCTATTCCATGTTTGGTGCGATCGGACGTTTTTTTCGAGCGATCAAATATCTCTTTACCGGGAAGGTCGACAGCGCTGCCGATGCGATTAGCGCGAACCCGACCGTGATTTCGGCGACGTTCGACCGAGTTATCCAAGACAAGAAGAAGCGGCTGAACGAGTACAAGGACGCAATCAGCGCGATGATCGCACAAGAAGAGAGCAAGAAGGCTCGGCTCCAGGAATTGACCGGCGAGATCGACAAGCTTCAGAAGCTGAAGTCTGGCGCAGCTGCACGGGCGAAGTCCCTCGTCGAAAAATACAATGGCGATGTGGATGCGGTTAAGAATGATCCTGAGTATCTCAAGTGCCAATCGGCCTTCAAAGATTTCTCGAACACCCTTGAAGAAAAACAACGACGTGCGAACGAATTGGATGAAGATCTGAAGCAGCTCATCAAGAATGTGGAAGGACACAAAACGCAAATCCAAGGGCTCATGCGGGAGCTTGAGAAGATCAAGGAAGAAAAGCACGATGCGGTCGCCGATGTTCTCTCTGCGAAGGAAGAACGACAGATCGCCGATATGGTCAACGGCATCTCGAACGATAGAACTTCTGAAGAACTACAACGCCTCCGGGACATGCGCCAAAAAGCGGTCGCGAATGCAAAGGTTTCTCGAGAGTTGGCGGGGATGGATGCGAAACGAGCTGAAAGCGAGTTCCTCGAGTACGCTCAAAAGAGCGCTGCTGATGACGAATTCGATGCGCTCATCGGACTCGGAGATAAGAACAAAACCGAATCGGACTCACAATCCCGCGAAACAAAAATCCCCGAAGCATGATTTTCGGAAGCATGATCTTGTTCGGTAGCTAGCACGCGCAGCGCATTAAGAATCTGCTCCCCTCGCCCCGCTTCGGGGAGAGGGGCCGGGGGTGAGGGGTAGAAGTGCTAGAAACAAGGGCCAAGTTGGCGGCCCCCAGATCCACCGGCGGTGGCGCTGCGCTTACCGCCGGCTAATGGCTGTAATCCCTTCGGGATACCAGAGGATGCAAAACTTATCCTCGAGTTCTCCTCTGCGAACCTCCGCGTCCCCTGCGGTTAAAACGGAATAAATCCACGCATTCAAAGACCTGTGTCAACACCAACTTTTTGACAACCCAGCCTTATCCCTTAAGCCTCACCTTCCGTGTCTTCTATGTATTCCGTGGTTCCACCATACTTTCAAACTTCAAACTTCCCACTCCAAACTTCCCTCATCCCCTTAAGTCGAGCGTAGATATCTCGCCGTCGTCGGCGGGGAGGTCGGTTGCGGAGAGGGGAGCGTGGGGATCTTGGGAGGGATGTTTCTTTTCCTCACCTTCCCCATGCCGCTGTTCGGGGCCATCGTACCGTTCATCGGCATCTCGGTCCCCCGTTTTCTGAGAGTTCTCGACCCCTGCGACGTTCGCATGCGCCCCTGGAGGACCTGAGGAGGTTGCGCTTGGTTTTTGGGTATGGATCGCCTGCTGCGTCGCCGCCGCAGGATTGGTCCAACTCGTTGGGGGAATTTGCATTGTGATCCATCCTTTAAGTTATCGGGGATCGGTTAAAGCGGGCTCCCAAGTGTTCATCAAGCCCATCGATCGACGAACTTGCGGGTCGGATGC
>CAYMXM010000662.1:0-2906 GCA_964394065.1 uncultured Pirellula sp.
CAAAATCTTAAGTGCGCCGCGATCTCTAAGCCCGTTCAAATCGGGAAGTTATTTCGGGACAGTTCTTTAACGTTGGCGAGTTCCGAGCCGTGCCACCTTAGGGGCTGGCCCCTAAGGTGGCACGACTCGGAACCCACCAACGTAGCAAATGGGAGGGTGACACTCGGGCTGGGTTGCTATATGCTCATGCTTATCAAGCTATACCCTTTCCGAGAGTAGGGAGGGGTGGAATTTATTCGTTCGAATCACGTACCCTATTAGTTGTGATCCATGCTAGATATCGTCGTGCCGTCCGTCGGTGAAAGTATTTCTGAGGTTCAAATCAGCAAATGGCTTAAACAAGAAGGAGACTGGGTTGCATCGGGTACGGATCTCGTCGATCTAGAGACGGAGAAGGCATCGGTTCAAATCTCCGCTCCCGAAGATGGAATCCTCGTGAAGATCCTTAAAAAGGATGAGGAATTCGCTTCGGTCGGGGACGTACTCGCTACGTTCCAGCCTGCTGCGAAGGGAGCTGCTTCCGACTCGGCTGGTCCGACCGCTTCCGTCGCGGCGACTCCTGTCACCGCATCCCCATCAGCTCCCGCTCCACCAGCTTCCACTCCACCAGCTTCCACTCCGTCGGCGACTGCCGGTTCGGCTTCGGAGCCACGCGTGATGCCCGCCGCGCAGCGGGTGTTGAGCGAGAACGATTTGACACCTTCCCAGGTCCCCGCGAGTGGACCGGGGGGCCGATTGCTCAAGGAAGATGTCGAGCGCTACGTTGCAAACTCAGGTGCGCCGACTCCCGTGTCCGTCCCTCTCGCACCGGCACCAACTCCTGTTCCGACCAAGCAAGTGACCGGAACCATTGAACGGACAGCCCCACCTCCCCCCTCTTCGCCAGCGACTGCGCTAGTCCAGCAGGGATCGGCCAATCGGAGCGAGGAGGTGAAGCCGATGAGCATGATCCGCAGGACCATCGCCTCACGGCTCGTTCATGCCCAACACACGGCCGCCCTCCTCACGACTTTCAATGAAGTCGACATGCAGCCGGTGATGACCCTGCGAAACAAATATCGAGACGCCTTCCAAGAGAAGCACGGGGTGAAGCTCGGTTTCATGTCGTTCTTTGCCAAAGGGGCTTGCGAGGCGCTCAAGCGGTTCCCTTCGGTCAACGCGGAGATTCGAGGGAACAACGTCGTCTACCGAAACTACTGCGATATCGGAATTGCGATCGGCGGCGGGAAGGGGCTCGTCGTTCCCGTCTTGCGGAACGTCGAGAAGATGGGGTTTGCCGAGATCGAGAGAACGATCGGGGAATTCGCGACCCGAGCGATGGCCAACAAACTGGGACCTGAGGATCTGGAGGGTGGGACCTTCACGATCAGCAATGGCGGTATCTACGGTTCCCTTCTCTCGACCCCGATCGTCAACCCACCTCAGAGTGGCATTCTCGGGCTTCATTCGATTCAAGAGCGACCGATCGCACTCAACGGCCAAGTCGTCATTCGCCCGATGATGTACCTGGCGTTGACCTACGATCATCGCATCATCGATGGACGCGAGGCGGTCACCTTCCTGAAGACGATCAAAGAAGTAATCGAAGACCCTTCGCGGCTGTTCCTAGAACTATAAAAAAACATTCGTGGCCGGGGCGTCCCGCCCGGGGCGCGAAATCACAACCCGAAGCGTTAGCGAGGGATAGCACTGGCAATCACACATCCAATGCAAGGTCTCGCAGCATGCCCTTCGTGCCTCAGGGGTGTGCCTCCTTGCGCCGGAGATATTCCCGACAAGGGCCACGCTCACTCGCGACGCAGTCCCTCGCTAACGCGTCGGGTTGTGATGGGAGGACGCTTCGCGCGCGCCCTTTTTTATTAGTCCCTCCCCCCACTTTCAAGGCTAACCAACCAAATGATGCAACTAGGATTCGTTAGCGCAATTCTTCCGGAACTGGATCTAGCTCAGGTGCTGCAAACGGCATCGGAGATCG
The DNA here is from genome assembly GCA_964394065.1 of uncultured Pirellula sp. Classification (GTDB taxonomy): domain Bacteria; phylum Planctomycetota; class Planctomycetia; order Pirellulales; family Pirellulaceae; genus JBKCUI01. The sequence continues at coordinate 1,976 of CAYMXM010000662.1, forward strand.
GGTACCGGTATGTCGAAGTCATGTGCTGGCCACCCAGCAAAGCGGAACGACGTTATGCGGGAATTACTCACATCAACGTCGAAGAACTCCAGCCGAACAACATTGCACAGATTCAAAAGCTGCAAGAGGACTCGGGAGTAACCATCAGCGGGTTAGGCTATTACCCGAACTGCCTTTCGCCCGATGAAGAAGAAGCGGAACGCTCGGTCGAGCACTTGGAGAAGGTGATTCAAGGGGCTCCGAAGCTCGGAATCACGCAGGTGAATACTTTCATCGGACGGGACTACACCAAGAGTGTCGACGCCAACTGGCCACGATTGCTGAAGACTTGGAAGCCGATCCTCGATCTTGCCGAAGGGGCAGGGGTTCGGATCGGTATCGAGAATTGCCCGATGCTCTTCACGGAGGACGAGTGGCCAGGTGGGAAGAACATCGCGACGACACCTGCGATCTGGAGGCGGTTGTTCGCGGATCTTGGGAGCCCCAACTTGGGGTTGAACTACGACCCATCTCACATGGTGTGGCAGCAGATGGATTATCTCAAACCGATGCGAGATTTCATCGATCGAATTTTCCATGTCCACGCGAAAGACGTTCGGGTCGATCATCACATACTCGACGAAGTCGGGATATTCGCTCACCCGAAGCTGTACCATTCCCCGAAATTGCCTGGGCTAGGTGAAATCGACTGGGGGCGTTTTTTTTCAGTCCTCGGAGACGCCGGGTACACCGGTGCCGTCTGCGTCGAGGTGGAAGACCGGGCTTATGAAGGAACGCTCGAGAACCGAAAGGCTTCTCTGGAACAGAGTTATCGCTATTTGAGCCAGTTTGCCGGCTAGGCGTGGGCAGACCTGACGCATCGGCGCAAACGTAAGGAGTTTGGGCTGTTTGGCCGACGCGTAAGCGAGGCCCGAAAATCACAACCCGTGGC
>CAYMXM010000663.1:0-2904 GCA_964394065.1 uncultured Pirellula sp.
GAGGCCCGAAAATCACAACCCGTGGCGTAAGCGAGGGACAGCGCTGGCAACCAAAGCATCCACTCCAAGTCTCACACAGCGCGCCCTTCGTGCCTCAGGGGGTAGCACCCGACGCCTGAGATTTCCCGGCAAGGGCTACGTGCACTCGCGACGCAATCCCTCGCTTACGCCACGGGTTGTGATAGGCGGGACGCTTCGCGTCCTCCCTCTTAACGCCGCGATCCTCTTAACGCCACGATGCGTCACCCCCCCATAAAATCCCAGGCAAAACGCACACAAAACCGAACATAAGAAACATTATCGGACGTTGTTTTGGGTGGGAAATGGGTGGGTTTGCGGGGTAACTGAGAGGCTTTGAAGTGTGTGCTGCGGGTTTTGTAGGGTGTGTGAGGCGGTCGGTGCTGCGAGGGCGGATGGCTTCTTGAAGGGAGTTCGCCTCGCTAGCCATGATTGCCGCTTCCTCTCTTCAGACCGCGCAACACTCCGTCCCCTGCTCTACCGACGCGTAAGCGAGACCCGAAAATCACAACCCGCGGCGTAAGCGAGGGACAGCGCTGAGAGTGCACGTGGCCCTTGTCGGGAATATCTCAGGTGTCGGGTGGCACGCCCCTGAGGCACGAAGGGCGTGCTGTGAGACCTGGGATGGATGTCTGGTTGCCAAGCGCTGTCCCTCGCTTACACCACGGGTTGTGATGGGGGACGCTTCGCGTCCACGCCCATCGCTCCGCTCTGGGCGTGCCACCCGAACTAGCTAGTCTACCCGGTCGGTAAACTTTCCTCTTCCTCTAGTCTCCAGCCTCACCCCTACAGCCTGCTCAGCCTGTTCCTAATGCAGGTAGGGAGAGGTGGGTTGGTTAGGATATACCGATCCCCCGGTATTTCCCCAAGGAGGCAAAGTCTGCGGATTCTGTCCTGGATTGCCGCTTGGGTAATTTGCCGGGGGTGGGGGATTGTTGGGAGTTGGGTTGTTGGGGACGAACCAAGCTCCAAGACCGCCGTCGGATCCTGTGGGTTCAGGACTCGTTGGTTGCTGCTGCTGACCGTATCCAAATCCCCAACTCCCTTCCCCTGCCCCACCCGAGACGGGATGGCCGTAGATAGCGCCACCCTCACCCCCGCCAGGTGTTTGATGCTCCTGAAGTCGCTGCTCGATGTTCTCGATATACGGGCCAACCACTTGTTTGATTTCAGTCGGCAGCAATCCCCCTGAATTCGCTAGTACGCGACTTATGTACAAGCCACTTTTCGAGTTCGCAATCCGCTCCTGCTGGGCTCGTCCCAGCAACGACATGGCAAACATCGTGATGAGCAAGCAAAGAACCATTCCTTTAATAAAACCAAACCCTGCTCCCAAGTGCCTATCGAACTCTCGCAACCGGACTTTGTCGATCGAAGTGCTTACCAAACGAAACGCCATCCAAATCACAAAGCTGCATCCGAAATAAAGAAGCAGCATCGCCAGGAATACATTCCATGGCGGGTCCGCATTGATCATTTTTGCAACGTCATTTCGAAACGCGTATGCAACGAAATAACTAACGACGATCGAACCGATCGAAGCGACTTGCCAAGCAAATCCCTTGATCGCGCCGAATATTGTCGTCGCGGCTAATACGACGAGCATGATAATGTCATATGTCTGCATTTTTGCTAGCATTCCTTCGCAGGTGAATTATTGCGACTGCTAGGAACTATATCGGGTTAAGCCCATGAGGGTAAATAGCGCGTCACTGAATAGCCATAACTCCAAACGCTGCGTTTTTTTCTCTACGTCGGCCAGAAGAGGCCGGAAAGAAATGCAAGGCTTTTTCAAGTCGAGAAATCAGTGCAAGTCTAGTTTGCTAGCAATTTAATAGTCCAAGTTATGATCGACGCCTTTGAAAATCCATATGGCGGGGTGGCATGTCGTCTTGTTTTTTGCTATTGATCATATCCAACCGTCCACTTTCTCAATTCAAAAAATTGAATTGCTAGCATTTAAATATTTATTGAATTCCCATGGCAGACTTCAAAACCCACATGACGGTCAGCACCACTGCGGGAGTGCTTTATGGTATCGGTGGTTATCAGTCTGGACTCCCGGTAGAAAGTTGCGTTATCGGGGCAGCCCTTTGCAGCGTTAGCGGGATGCTTCCCGATTTGGATAGCGATTCGGGCATTCCGCTCCGGGAAGCGATTGCGTTTTCCTCGGCGATCATTCCGATGCTTCTTTCCGAGCGAATGGAACGATTCGGTCTGGGGCATGAGATGATGTTGGTCTATACGATCGCGGTCTATTTCTTTCTTCGGTTCGGAATCGCCGAGATCTTCCGGCGTTACACCGTTCACCGCGGGATGTGGCATAGCGTTCCGGCTGCCTTGTCGGCCGCTCTCTTTTCGTTTTTGATCTGCGCGTGCGACAACATGAGCCTGCGCCTTTTTAAAACCGTCGCGATCTTCGTCGGCTTCATGTCCCATATCTTGCTGGATGAGATTTGGTCGGTGGAGTTTCGGCGGGGGCGGTACACGTTCAAGCACAGCTTTGGGACAGCTCTCAAGTTCTGGGGAAAGAGCCGAGTGGCTAATGTTTTCAGCTATACGTTCCTCGGGATTCTCTGTGCATTGGCTTACTACGATGAAGGACTAATGACCCATTTTGGCTATACTCCGCACGTCCAAAACGCTCCTCAGACCGCCCTCGACTGGTTCAACAACTTCAGGACCCATGCGCAGAGCCTTTTGACGCGTTAGCCTAGGTTGTCAAAAGGTTGGTGTTAGCATAGTTTTTTAGGGTCCGGATCTATTCCTCTGGATGCTCTTTCGTCCGACCGGGGCTCGCCCCCGTCGGACGCCGCTTTGGCGCCCTAGAACGTGCTGCGTTTTAGAACTCTGCTCCCCTCGCCCCGCTTCGGGGAGAGGGGGCGG
>CAYMXM010000664.1:0-2900 GCA_964394065.1 uncultured Pirellula sp.
ATCTCGAGCAGCAATGCTAACGCGACATCCTCGCTGGAGAAGTTCGATTGCAATAGCTCGAATCGGGTTCACATGCCCAAGTCCACTCCCCAGCTCCCAAGCGATCAATACCGATTTGTTCTTCATCAAAGCCTTCGTTCTCAAACCAAAAAAACGTCACACACCATTGGAAAGAGCAGCATAACAAAACGGTATGCGCTATGCGCGTAACTCCTCCACACCCCTCGCCCCCGTTTAGGGCGAATGGAAGGTGGCGTTCTAGATATCTGCTCCCCTCGCCCCTTTTAGGGGAGAGGGGCTGGGGGAGAGGCACCAGCCAAGTAGGTGGTTTCTTCGGATGGTTTATGCTCCTGGTTTGGTTTCCTTGGATCGCATTGAAGGGGCTTCCTTGGATCGCTCGGAATCCAGATGTCTTTCGCGCAGTGAACCCAAGCTACGCGATCCACTTGCTCTTTAGCTTCCCTTTCATCGGTGTGTTGTGCATCTTCGGCGTCGTCGTGCTCGCGATTACCGGTGGAGAAGCGAAGTACGCCGACATCGGGCATTTCATGCGTCGCTCGAATCACGTCTGCTCCGAAGGGATGGGAGTTCCGCCGAGCGATTCGGGACGCAGACCGATTACTCTCTCCTGGTATTCCGTTGTATTTCCATGCTTGCTGATGAACTACGCCGGTCAAGTAGGTTACATGATTGAAAAAGGAGTGCCACCGCGTTGCAACACGTTTTTCGCCTTAACCCCCCAAATCGAGGGCTGGACCACATGGAACAATGTTATGGTCGCAATCGATTTAGTGATCGCGGCTTGCGGAGCCTTCATTGCTTCGCAAGCCCTCATCACAGGAATGTTCTCCACGGTCAAGCAAGCGATAGCATTAGGTTTCGCGCCGAGACAATTGGTTCGGTATACCAGTCGCGATGCCGAGGGGCAGGTCTACATTCCGTCCGTCAACTGGGCGTTATTCACCGGGTGCGTAGTCGCAACGCTCAGCTTTCGAACCGCAGGCAATCTCGCGGCAGCCTACGGCATCGCGGTTACCGCGACGATGGCGATTACAACTTTCACGTTCGGATACGTTGCCTTCTATCGTTGGCGATGGTCCCTTTGGCTAACGGTGCTCGTTTGTGCACCGATCCTATCGGTGGACCTGCTCTTTTTTAGTAGTAATCTGCTAAAGTTTTTTAGCGGTGGGTACTTCCCTGTTTTGGTAGCAACGATCCTTGTCTCGATCATGATTCTCTGGCAATGGGGGAGACGCCAATTGGCCAAGGCGTTCTACAATTTTGGTTTCCGGGAAGGAAAGAAGATCGATTGGCTTGTTAGGCTTCGAGAGAAAATCGATGAAATCCAAATTGCAATCAACGAGGGGTTGCCTCTGGCTAGGATGCTAGTCCAAGGTCGGCGTCGACTGGTCGAAAGCGATCGGGCGGTGGTTTTTCTATGCTCACAACCGGTCCGGTCTGTTGACGATTACATTCCGCTTACATTACGTATTTTTCTCAAAAAGTATGGTGTCCTTCCTGCCCACGTCACCCTATTCCACATTCGTCACGGTTCGACAGCAACCTACGGCGAGCGGGATCGCTACGAAGTGATACGACTCGGGACAGACATATACGCAGTCAATGTAATCTATGGATATATGGAACAACCGAACATCCGCGGCGTACTTCAGGATTTGTGCTCTCAAGGGAAATTGAATATCTCTGCGGAACGATGGATCGTTGAGGTCGGTGAAGAAGTGATCATTGTGAAGCCCGGACTCGTCTGGTGGCAACGTCTGCGTGCCAACTTGTTCCACGCTGTTTTGCGTCTATCCGTCCCTGCTCATAAATTTTATGGATTGGCATACGACGCCGGGGTCTCCAAAGAATTGATCCCCATTGTGTTCGACGAACAAGGGGTACGCATTCATTTGCCGGAACTCGAGGTGAGCGATGAGGTAAGAGGGTGGACGCGAAGCGTCCCCCCCATCACAGGCGTAAGCGAGGGATAGCGTCGCGAGCAAACGTTGCCCTTGTCGATAGTATTCGGGCGTCGGGTGGCACGTCCCTGAGGTACGAAGGACGTGCTGTGGGACCTTGGGTTGGATGCTTGGTTGCCAGCGCTGTCCCTCGCTTACGCGTCGGGTTGTGATTTTCGGGCCTCCCTTACGCGTGGGGCTTGGATAGCCATGAGTTGGGAACTTCCATTGCGTTCATCGGGGGGAGGTGCTGGAGGCGTTGTTTAACGGAATGAATTCCGTTCTACATTGGGGGGGGCACCCATTCCGCGACCACGTTTTACCGCACGGGGCGGCGGTTTTTGCGAGAACGTTCCGGAAAGGTGTCTTCCTCCCACCTTTGAACTCTCTGCATAATGATTTCGCGGACTGCCCCTCTCAGTTCTTCAATGTGGACCTCTTCGTCCTCATCCTCCTCATGAGCAGCAGTCAGGTTTTCCAACTGTTCTTGGATGCTGTCGAACGAGAGAGCTGCCGCAGCGATCGCCATCCATACGCTGATCAGAATCGCCAAGACGCCTGTCAAAATGGAGGCTTCCCCCAGTGAAATCGCAGGAATTAGCCAATGGATCAGCATCCCTGGCACAACCAAACAAACAAGCAAAACGACGGCGAGAGACCCAAAAAACAGGCCTCTGCGAACAAACTTCCAATGCGAACGCCAGAGGGGTGATGATCCATCCATGAGTGAGCAGTCTTCCATACCAGATTCGAAACTCCTAAAACTTCACCGGTTAGCCTAACGGAAAGGGTCCTGTTCGCACAAGTTATTTACCTGATTTTTTCGAGATGGTCGGGTTGACGCTTTCCCAGTTCATGTCCGACCGGGGCTCGTCCCCGTCGGACGGTGGAAGCCAGGATCGGTGCACTAGCCAGTAGGAGCGGCCTTTGTTTCTCGCA
>CAYMXM010000665.1:0-2887 GCA_964394065.1 uncultured Pirellula sp.
AATTCCGTTCTACATTGGCCGCCGTCCGCGCTGTGAGCCGGTTTCTACCTCATGGCTGTTCAAGTGCCTCGTCGAGGCTAAGAGCCTCTCGCTACCAGCGGGGCTCAACGCTCGGCGATTGGGGCGAGGTCTAAACTTGCTTATAATCTCGGGTCCCTTACCCAACCCTCGGTTAGCCGGGTTATCATGTGAACCTAGCAGATAGCACCCCTTTTCTTCTACGGATACTATGAGTCAAACCAACCCGACGCCCTTTGACGATTCATCGATACCAAATACCAGCCTGGAGCATTCCCCTCCCGAGTCTCCGATTCGAAGACTCTTTGAAGATGCGATGGAGGAGATCGGCAAAATATTCGTCGGGCAAGATGAATTGGTCACCGTTTCTCTCGTAGCCCTATTCTCCGGTGGGCATGTCTTGATCGAAGGAGTTCCAGGACTCGGGAAAACTCTCTTCGTTCGGACCTTGGGGCATGTCCTCGGATGCCAGTTTGGTCGTATCCAATTCACAGCCGACCTGATGCCCTCCGACATTACCGGTGCTCCGATCCTTGACCTGAAAACGCAGGATTTCAAGTTCCGACCAGGACCGGTTTTCACCCAGTTTCTGCTAGCCGATGAGATCAACCGCTCCCCGGCCAAAACCCACGCTGCGCTCCTCGAAATCATGCAGGAGTATCGGGTCACGATCGATGGAGTGAGCCACCCTGTTCCCCGCCCTTTCCTCGTCATGGCGACCCAGAACCCGATCGAAAGTGAAGGGACCTATTCGCTCCCCGAAGCCCAACTCGATCGGTTCATGTTCAAAGCGATCGTCTCCTATCCTGACGAAGCCGAGGAGGCGAGAATCCTCTTCTTGCATTCGCAACAAGTCGATCTCGGCCGGATCTTAGAGACCAAGATTCGGCAGGTGACCAACGGAGAGACGATTCAGCAAATCATCAAAGCGAACGCGAAAATCCGTATCGAGCCGAAGCTCTTGAACTACATCAACCATATCGTCCGGGCGACCCGAAGTTGGCCCACCTTTCATATGGGGGCTTCGCCACGGGCCGGACTCGCCATCGTTCAAGGGGCTAGGACGCTGGCAGCATTTCGCGGTCGTGATTTTGCCACACCAGACGATGTGGTCGAGATCGCACTCCCCGCCTTGCGGCATCGCGTGATAATGTCGGCAGAGGCGGAGGTGGAGGGTTTATCGGTCGACGCCGAGCTTTTCTCCCTCCTTCGAAGTATCGAAGTTCCGAGACTATAGGTCGCTGTGGACAACTACGAAACTGCACAACCCGTCTACGATACGTTAGGTTCCTACCTCTTTTGGGCGCCATGGGTGGGGCTGATCGCACTCCTCCTCCCCCTCGCGATCCTAGCGGCCGTATGGAAGATCTATCCGACATTGCGTTGGCTTTGGATGTTGATTCCGCTAACTCTCTTTACGACCCTTGTCGTCAGCGAACCCCTTTATCGCCATTTTGTTGTTCTCTTCGATCTTCTTTGCCTATCGGTCGTCATTCTCGATCTCTTGACGATCACCAGCCCAAGTGGGCTTCGGGTCGAAAGATCGATGGTACGAAGCGCTTCGCTAGGAGGCTCCCACCCCGTGAAACTCCTGGTCGAGAACCGAGGTGCGAAGAGGATTCGGATCTTGATCAAGGACGATCTTCCAGACCATCTCGACGCCCAGCCCGAGTCGCAGCGGATCGACTTGGACTCTCAGAAGCGAACTGAGGTTGATTACAAACTGACTCCAAACCGTCGAGGTGCGTTTCGCTTTGAACATGTCTACGTTCGAATCTTGAGCCGACTAGGACTCTGGACTCGGAATTTGCGAAGGAACGCGCCGGGTGAATTGTTCGTCTATCCCGACATGAAGCAACTCGGAGAGTACGCTCTGTTGGCACGGACGAATCGGTTGAGCCTCATCGGCGTTCGGAAGACCCGAAAGGCTGGCCAAGACAACAACTTCGAACGATTGCGAGACTATACGCAGGACGACAACTACAAACACATCGATTGGCGATCGAGCGCCAAGCGGAACAAGCTTACGGTTAAGCAATTCCAAACAGATCAGAGTCAACGGATCGTCTTTCTGTTGGATTGCGGTCGCTTGATGACGAGCGAGTATCGAGGTCTCAGCTTGCTCGACTACTCCCTCAACTCGATCCTCATGCTCAGCTATGTCGCGCTGCATCAAGGGGACTCCGTTGGAATGATGTGCTTTTCCGACCGGATCGATTCCTACGTTCCTGTTCGTGGCGGGGCTTCGCAAATGAATCGTCTATTGCATGCAGGGTTCGATCGATTTCCGAAATTGATTCAATCCAATTACAGCGAAGCCTTCCTTCATTTTTCTAAGACTTGTCGCAAGCGTTCCCTCGTTGTCTTGATCACCAGCGTGATCGACGACGTGTCGGCCTCGCAGATCACCGGGTACCTCACCTCGTTGCGAGGAAGGCACCTTCCACTTCTCTGCTTGATGCGGGACCGAAGCGTGTTCGAATATGCGGACAATCCAGATATGGATGAATCGGTGATGTACCGGAGCGCTGCAGCAGCGCAAGTCCTCGTGTGGCGCAACGAGGTCATCCAGAAGATTAAAAACGCAGGAGTCCTTACGATCGATGCATTCCCCGATGCGCTTACCTCACCGTTGGTCAATCAATACCTCGAAGTCAAAGCGAAACACTTACTGTAGGCTTGAGGGGTGAGGCTTGAGGCTTGAGGCTTGAGGAAGAGGGGACTTCCATTGAACCGCAGAGGACGCGGAGAGTGATTGAATCATGGCATGGGCTTAATGTTGCGCTTATAAACATTTCCTGCGATCTATAGATCCCCGCTCCCCTCGCCCCTTTTAGGGGAGAGGGGCTGGGGGTGGCCTGGCATAAAT
>CAYMXM010000666.1:0-2883 GCA_964394065.1 uncultured Pirellula sp.
TGGGATGGATGCGTGGTTGCCAACGCTATCCCTCGCTTACGCCACGGGTTGTGATTTTCGGGCCTCGCTTACGCGTCGGCCAAACTCCCCAAACACTTTATGTCGATGCGTCAGGCCAGCCTTGAGCAGCCCTGAATAAGAGGTCGGCTCACTGCGCTGATGGCGGCTTTGATTGGCGGCGTTGTTTAACGGAATGAATTCCGTTCTACATTTAATTCCCCGGGTCGGTTAAAATGTTTGGTTGCCAAATCTACCCTCGACCCATGAATTGATTATGACCGATCTGGATATTCATCAACGCCTCAAAGCTGCTCTCGATACCTTTAAAGACCCGGAGACGGGGCGACCGGTCGGGCTCACTGGCCAAGCTGGGGACTGCTCGGTTAGTGGAGGGGTGGTGACCTGCCGATATAGCATCTCCACCCTCATGCAGCCGATCGCCGAGGAGCTTTCGGATCGACTCAAAAACCACTTGATCGCCAACGTCCCCGGCGTTCAAGATGTCGTCGTAAAGGTTCAAACACTTCATAAAGCTGCACCCGCGATCGGCCAAGTGGGACTCAAAGCGAAATGCGTCATCGCTGTTGCTGCGGGCAAGGGTGGGGTTGGGAAGAGTTCTCTCTCCGCTTCGATTGCATTAACGCTGCAGAAGCTCGGATCCAAAGTAGGGCTCATGGATGCGGATGTCTACGGCCCGAGCATTCCCCATCTGCTCGGCCTGGAAGGGCGCCCGGAAATCGAAGATGGAAAGATCATCCCGATCTACTCGGGCAAAATGCCGGTCATGTCGATGGGCTTTCTGATCGGTCGCGACCAAGCAGTCGTGTGGCGAGGACCGATGCTTCACGGTTCGATCACGCAGTTTCTTCGGGACACCTCCTGGGGGGAACTCGATTACCTCATCATCGATATGCCTCCCGGAACAGGGGACGTTGCACTCACCCTTTCGCAGTTGCTCCCACTCACCGGTACCGTCATCGTCTGTACCCCACAGGAAGTCGCTTTGCTCGACGCCGGGAAAGCGATTGCAATGTTCGAGAAGACAAAGGTTCCCGTCCTGGGGATCGTGGAAAACATGAGTGGATTCACTGACCCAGAGACCGGAAAAACCTACGAGATCTTCGGGAAAGGTGGAGCGCGTGCCAAAGCGGAAGAACTCGGCGTTCCGTTCCTCGGCGAAGTCCCCATTCAAATCGCGTTGCGGCGTGAATCGGACGAAGGTCGTTTAGCAGAAGCTCTCAACGACCCGATCCTATCCAAGCCGTTCGAAGATGTTTGTCGAGGAATCGTTCGCTCCGTTGCCGCTCGGTATGCCAACCAAGCCCAATCGGCTCCCCTCCCGGTCTTGCAATAATATGAAACCAGGACTGAAAGTCGGCGACCGTGCTGAGTTGACTTGGACGGTGGGGAGCGAGCACATCGTCCATCTCGGCCTCCATCGGTTGGGGCATGGCCTGAATGGGAACGATCAACGCCCATCGATCGTCGTATTCTCCACTCCGAATATGATCTTGCTCATGGAGCGCGCGGCGCGCAAAGCCTTGGAGCCCTACCTAGAGATCGGCGAGGAAACGGTCGGTACACAGGTTCATATCGATCACCTCGCAGGAACTCCGATCGGGGCGCAGGTGACTGCCTTTGCCCAAGTCACCGAAGTCAGCCGTCGGATGGTCGACTTCGACGTAACCGCGTTTGACGATCGGGAGATGATCGGTCGCGGAACACATCGGCGAGCCGTTGTCCCGTTGGATCGGATCACCGAACGGATTGCCCAGAAGACGCCAACTCATCACTACGGAACCCTTCTCCCGATGCAAACCCCAGCTGATTCTGGCTCTCTCCCAACCTTGGAGACCCTTGCGGTCAATGTTACCGGAGGAGCCGCAACCGTGCGGCTCAATCGCCCGACGAAGAAGAATGCGGTCAACATGCAGATGACTTCGGAATGGGAGTCTCTCAACCGCTGGCTCGCGGGGCACCCTGAGGTTCGGGTGGTTATTCTTCATGGAGGGGGAGAAACATTTTGCGCCGGTGATGATATTCCCGAGGTCGGGAACTTGTCCCTCGACGATGCACGGGAGCTGAGTTACCGGCAAGCGCGCATGTATCTCGCATGGGAGAATCTTCCACAGATTTTCATCGCAGCGATCGATGGAGAATCGTTGGGGGGAGGATGCGTCATGGCATGCGCATGCGATTTTCGCGTCGCGACTTTTCAAGCGACCTTTGGTATGCCCGAGATCCTACGCGGTTGGCCACCCGGATACGGCATCGCTCAGTTGACCCATCTGGTGGGGAAAGCGCGCGCGTTGGAGATTTGCACCTTGGGGGGATCTTTTACAGCGCAGCAAGCGCACGGCTGGGGATTGGTGAATCGTATTGTTCCGAAGCAACAATTGCTCGCGACAGCCAACGAACTTGCAGCTCGGCTCCTGGAGATGCCGGCGATGGCCCTACGAGAGACGAAGCGTCTCATCCACCAAGATGAAGGGACACAAGTGAAAGCCACTTATGTAGCCGACACCCAAGCCTACATCGAATGCCTCGCCACCGAAGATGCCAAAGAAGGAATCCAAGCCTTCATCGAAAAGCGACCGGCGAAGTTTGGGTAATAATGTAGAACGGAATTCATTCCGTTAAACAACGCTTCCAATCAACGCCGCCATCAGCGCAGTGAGCCGGTCCCCAACTCAGGGCTCCCCAAGCCCCCGTAAGCGGAGAGAGGCCGGCTTGACGCATCGGTGGTAAGGGTGGACGCGAAGCGTCCCCCCCATCACAACCCGTGGCGTAAGCGAGGGACAGCGTCGCGAGTGCACGTAGACCTTGTTGGGAATATCTCAGGCGTTGGGTGGCACGTCCCTGAGGCACGAAGGGCGTGCTGTG
>CAYMXM010000667.1:0-2881 GCA_964394065.1 uncultured Pirellula sp.
GCCCCGGTCGGACAAGAAGCGAATCAGAGAACAAAACTTGCGCAAACCTAATTCCTCACAACACCAACTTTTTGACAGCCCAGACAAGGGCTACGTGCACTCGCGACGCTGTCCCTTGCTTACGCCACGGGTTGTGATGGAGGGGTGGACGCGAAGCGTCCCCCTCTTAGCACCGATGCGTCATGCCTCCCCGGAGGGGAGGGTGATTGCCTATAGCCAAAAGTCTAACGCCTAAACACAAGCCTTCGCAAACAGGTTGATCTTGCGTTACTCCCCCAAATCCAAGAGACTCCGCATCTTCTCGTTTCGAAAAGGATTTCACGAGGGCTGCAATGGTCGAGTTCAACAAAACAATCGCTTCGTGGTGTTTAGGCATCTGTTTCCTATGCATTCCTAAACTCCTGCACGGGGCGGAAAGCCAAATCGGCGACTGCATGGCCCTCTTCTTCACGAAATCGGGTTCGACCCAATGTGCCACCGCAGAGTCGGTTGTCTCCCAAGCGATCGACTCCGGATGGGCAATTCGACAAATCGACGGGATGAAGAACCATTCTCTGGCGAAGCGATGGCGTGTAGAGCACTACCCGACGATCGTACTCATCCGGAATGGAAAAGAACTCGATCGACTGATCGGTCCCCCGGCGCTGGATCTACTTTGTAGAAGAATGCTCGCGGCGTCGACTCCGGAAAGCCTGCGGGTCGTTCCAGGACGACCAACCAGTCCGATGCCAGCAACCGTCCGGGGGCAATCCCCCTCCGCGATCGTCCCACTTGCTTCTTCCCTTTCGACGCAACCTCTTCCTTCGGACTCCTTTGTCTCCCTCGCATCCTCTTCTCTTCCTGCAACAGCCAACGGGAGGGGACATCCAAGGGATTCTTCTCCGCAGCCCACCCTACCATCAAATCCAGCGGAAGCGACCGTTCGCATTCGGGTCGATGAACCTCACCATGAAGCGATTGGGACGGGAACGATCATCGATACGCATCAAGGGGAAGCGTTGGTGCTAACCTGTGGCCACCTGTTCCGGGACGCGACTCCCAATTCGAAGATCATCGTGGAAACCTTCATCGGGGGAGAATCGAGATCATACACGGCAACCCTCATCGACTATCGTGCTGATCAAGCTGATATCGGATTGATCTCGTTTCGCGCAGAGGGGCCGGTAGCGGTCGCTCGTTTGGTGGACTACCGAGAGCAGTTGCAAGAAGGGGAAGCGGTTTATAGCTGGGGGTGCGATCATGGAGCTACCCCCTCGAGACGCGATTCGAGGATCACCAAGCTGAATCGTTATCTAGGAGAACCGAATGTCGAGGTCTATGGTGCGCCGGTGCAAGGGAGAAGTGGTGGTGGCTTGTTCAACTCCCGAGGTGAATTGATCGGGGTCTGTTACGCTGCAGATGGGGAACTGAACGAGGGCTTGTACAACGCGCCTAGCGTCGTCTATCAGCAACTCAATCGTCTAGGGTTGCAACGGTTGTATACGCATGTCACTTCTCAAAACCTCGCTGCAACAGCTCCTACTTCACCAGCTCACTCTCTTCCGACTCGCCGCGTCACCGTTCTCGTCGAAGAAGAGGATGGCAAAAACCAACGCCTTGAAATCGCCAACCCCACCCCCGAATTTCTCCAAGCCATCCGTTCCCAGGCGATTACGAGCCGATAGTTTAGGCTGTAGGCTTGTAGGAAGAAGGAGACGTGGCATGGGCGGCCTCGTCCATATTCAAGCTGTAGGGTGTGTGAAGTGGCCGCTGCGCAAGCGAGGTCCGAAAATCCCAACCCGTGGCGTAAGCGAGGGATAGCGTTGCGAGTGCACGTAGCCCTTGCCGGGAATATCTCAGGCGTCGGGTGGCACGTCCCTGAGGCACGAAGGGCGTGCAGTGAGACCTTGGATGGAAGCCTGGTTGCCAGCGCTACTCGATCCCCAAGCCAAGGTCATCCCTCTGCGAAGCCCCCTTCTTCCTCAAGTCTCAAGCCTCACCCCTCAAGCCTATTCGCAGCGAGCGACGTTGAAAACCTGCGCTGCATTCTTCCGTCTGTTTGGACTATAATCCTCTTTTCCCACAAATTTTCCCCTTCGGATTGATCCGCCCCTATGGCGACTGCTGAGCCCCAGCCCCAATTGCAGGAAACTCCTCCCGTTCCTCCGTCCCATCCCCCCGCCAATAGCGCGGTGGATGCTGGAAAGGAGGAGCCACCGAAGAGTGTCGTGTTCCGCGAGACGGTAGAGAGTCTGGCGGTCGCCTTCATTTTGGCGCTCCTGTTTAAAGCCTTCATTGCCGAAGCGTTTGTCATTCCCACGGGGTCGATGGCTCCTACGTTGATGGGGGCCCACAAGGATGTCGTCTGCGAAAGCTGTGGATTCCAGTATCAGTGTGGTGCGAGTTTGGAGTTTAACGCAGTCGGCGCGAGACTCCCTGACGTTTCTGTTGTCGGTACGACTTGCCCCCTCTGTCGCAAGCCGCAAGTTTCCGATCCGAACAAGGTTCCCAATCAAGCGACCTTCTCGGGGGATCGGATCCTGGTTAGCAAACTCGCCTATGTCTGGAATCAACCCCGTCGATGGGACGTGATCGTCTTCAAGTTCATGCAGGATGCGAGGCTGAATTACATCAAGCGATGCATTGGGCTCCCGAACGAGACCATTCGCATTCGTGAAGGGGATATTTACGTTCGGAAAAACGATCAAGAGAATCGGTCGTTCGAGATTGCGAGAAAGCCCCCCCACGTTGCCGACGCAATGTTTCAGATCGTTAGCGACACCGACTATATTCCCAAAGGACTCGTAAAAGCGGGGATGCCATCCCCGTGGCTTCCTCTCGATCCTAACGATGCGTCTTGGAACCTGGAATGGACTGAAGATCGCTGGAATGCGACCTGCAA
>CAYMXM010000668.1:0-2879 GCA_964394065.1 uncultured Pirellula sp.
TAGGGCGCCAAAGCGGTGTCCGACGGGGGCAAGCCCCATCCAGACATGAGCCAATCCCCTTGGAAAAACACTTCCCCTTCTGTTCTACACTTGCCTCACCTGTCGTTTACAATGGTGGGCTGATCACGCTTGTTTCCACAGCTCCTTTCCACGTGAGAAATACCGACATGAGTACTTCAAGACGTAGCTTTGTTAAATCGACAGCACTCGCCACTGCAGGGGTGATCGCCGCACCAACCCTTCGTTCTTCGTTTGGAATGTCCAACGACGAAGTTCGGTTGGGATTCATCGGATGTGGTGGACGTGGTGGGGAGCATCTCAATGCGTTCAAAGACCTCTCGGGAGCAAGCATCGTTGCCTTATGCGATCCCGATCCAGGAAAAACCGACAATGCGAAAAAGAACTTTGCCCCCGAAGCAAAAACCTTTACCGATCTTCGGAGGATCATCGATGACAAAGATGTCGATGCGGTAGTTATCGCTGCCTGCAATCATTGGCACTGCTTAGCGGCGATTTGGGCGATGCAAGCGGGCAAGGACGTCTACGTCGAAAAGCCCCTTTCCCACAGCCAATGGGAAGGGGAACAAACGATCAAAGCGGCTCGCAAGTACAATCGCATTTGCCAAGTCGGCACCCAGCAACGCTCCGACCCGATGCAGGCTGAGATCAAGAAATTCCTTCACGAAGAGAAAGGCTTGGGAGAGATCCTCTCGGCTCGTGTGAATCGCTACGGAGTTCGAGCCTCCATCGGAAAACGGGATACTCCCTTAGTTCCCGACTCGGCAATCGATTACAACCTTTGGCTCGGCCCAGCAGAGGATAAGCCGATCATGCGGGAGAAGTTCCACTATGATTGGCACTGGGACTTCAACACCGGTTCCGGTGAGATGGGGAACTGGGGAGTCCACGTGCTCGACGATCTTCGCAACAACGTCTTCCTCGACAAGGTAGTCCTCCCGCGACGAATCTTCGGTGGTGGGGGACGGGTCGTTTGGAACGATGCAGGGGAGACCCCGAACGTTCACTTCGTCTATTTCGACACAGGATTGATTCCCGTTGTTATCGGACTGACCAATTTGCCCGCGGCTCCAGGCGTCAAAGGCTCCCCCAAAGTCCCCGGACCGGGAAGCGGTTACGTCGCCTACTGCGAGGGTGGTCGATTCGAAGGGCAGCGAGGCTCTGCGGTCGCCTTTGATAAGGCAGGCAAGGAGATCAAGCGGTTCAAAGGAAACAGTGGTGGACGCATGCATCACGAGAACTTCTTGAAGGCTGTCCGCGAGCGAAATCCAAGATTGCTCAATACGGACGTCGCGGTCGGCCACGCATCGACAGGTTGGTGCAACCTTGCCAACATCGCATTCCAAACCGGGAAACCGTTCCGCGAAGAGGATGCCAAGGCTGTCAACACGCCGGAATGGAACGCTCTGCTCGGAGAGATGAAGGATCTCTTGAAGGCGCATTCGCTAGAGATGACGAATCCAGAGATGCGATTGAGCGGCATGTTAACGGTCGATCCCGCCACCGAGCGATTCGTTGGCGAGGGCTCCGAACAAGCCAACCGCTTCATCAAACGAACCTACCGAGCACCGTTTGCGGTACCTGAAGAGGTTTAGGGGGTAGCTATCAGAATTGGTCACGTTTCTGGTAGCCGCGGTAGACAACGCGGTGAAGCATTTTTCATTGAGGGATTCGTCTTGTCCGACCGGGGCTCGTCCCCGTCGGACACAGCTTTGGCGCCCTAGAACGCGCCGCGCTTTTAGCTATCCGCTCCCCTCGCCCCTTTTAGGGGAGAGGGGCTGGGGGTGAGGGGTTGAAGTGCGAGGAACGGTGCCCGAGTTTTGGGCCACTCACACGCAAATCATTATTTCGCACAGCTCCAATTTCTTGTGCTTTCTCTGAGATCCTTCCTCGAACCCAATTTCGACATGACCAAGAAGCGAAGACTCGATAGAGTTGTTAGCGAGGTTGGCTAAATAGCCGTGGGTTTTTCCTTCTGAACTCCGCCGATTCGTTCAGGATTTTTCTGATATTCTCATTGCTTCGCATGATATCGTCTACATCCCAATATAACCCTAGGAATTCTCTTCCGAGGAGCGAACGAAGTTCTGTATGACACCTGCGCATTGCAGGAAGATTACCCTGGAATGCTGCTGCTTGCCATGCGTTCCGATACTCCATTGCTTGGTCGGAAATGTCAGGATGGTAATCCATGAGATAGGTCAGACAACGCATCATTGTCTCTTGTGGCGGCGAGTTATGTATGTGATGCAACCTCGACGCCTGACGTTCTTTTTTCTCCTCCACTCTTTGTCGTTTCGTGAGTTCAGTCGGGGCTTCCTTCTCTTCTTTATCTCGCGTGTCCGATTTTGGGGCCAGCGATTGATTTTTCACCGCCATAATCAAGTCTTGGCGTCGTTGTGCCTCGGCTGCTCACCCCCAGCCCCTCTCCCCGAAGCGGGGCGAGGGGAGCGGATTCTTAAGGAGCGACGTTTTCTAGAAACCAAATCTACATTTATTTTTCCTCCAATCTGGCCTTTTCCCCACCAAATGACTTAAATTACATCGTTCGGAGCGGACTTGAGTCCTTTTGTTCGATTTCACGGTTTGAGGAATAGGCTGATGGCAAGGGTTTTATCGATTCTCCTAATCGCCCTCGTTGCGGGGCTGGCGCCCGCTTGGTCATCGAGCAACCGAGCGGCCGGAGCTCTGTTTTGCCCGTTTTGCACTGCGGCGGGGCAGACTCTTCGCCAAGAAATGGAGTCGATGGATGTTGTCGCCATCGCGACGCTCGTTCCCGACGATCGGGAGGAGATCGATGGATCGGCCAAGTTCAAAGTCGTAACGATGCTCAAAGGGGAGAACTACGTCAAACCTGGGGA
>CAYMXM010000669.1:0-2866 GCA_964394065.1 uncultured Pirellula sp.
TGACGTTCTGATTGGTCCAGCTTCCCGTGTCGCTTACCGAACACTTCTTCGAACGTTCTTGCAGTTCGAGCACTTTGCTGTAGGCTGCTGTCAATTGTGAATTCTCTCGGACAACCGTCGCCGCACGGGTCATCGTATCCCCTAGCTCTTGGTGGAGGAGATAAGGATTCTCGTCTCCAGCGGTATTGCTCAGGAGGGTCTTGTGCCTATCCATTTGAGCTGCAACCGCTTTCTCGAAGAGGCTCTTCGGAAGATCGGCTGCGGTTTTGTTGTTCTTCATCCAGTTGACGATCCCTGGAGCGACGAAGAGGCCGCTGAAGATACAGCTAAGAAGGGAGTTTGCTCCAAGACGATTCGCGCCGTGGTATTGATAGTCACACTCTCCCAACGCATAGAGCCCTGGGATGTTTGTCATTTGATTCTTCGGAGCACCTGCGAGAAGTCCACCGTCGGCGTTGGCTTCGTAGTCGACCCAGAGCCCACCCATGCTGTAGTGGACCGCAGGGAAGATCTTCATCGGTTCTGCTCGAGGATCGACCCCTTGGAATTTCTCGTAGATTTCGAGAATCCCACCGAGTTTTCGATCGAGTTCGGCGCGAGGGATGTGGGTCAAATCGAGGTAGACGCACATACGCGTCGGATCGACCGAAAGACCTTCGTTGACGCAGATGTTGAAAATCTCGCGCGTTGCGATATCCCGTGGGACCAAGTTCCCGTATTTGGGGAACCGTTCCTCCAAGAAGTAGTAACGTTCCGAGGAAGGAATCGACTTCGGATCGCGAGAGTCGTGGGCCTTGCGAGGGACCCAAACTCGTCCCCCTTCTCCACGAGCCGATTCGCTCATCAATCGAAGCTTGTCCGCTCCGGGGATCGCGGTCGGGTGGACTTGAATGAACTCAGGGTTCCCTAGTTTCGCCCCCGCCTGGAAGCAGCGGCTCGCGGCACTTCCGTTACAGAAGACCGACATCGTGGATCGACCGAAGATCAAACCGTTTCCGCCTGTCGCAACGATAACCGCATCGGCAGCAAAGGATCGGATTTCCATCGAAACCATGTCTTGAGCGACCGCCCCGACGCAACGGCCATCGTCGTCGAGAACGGGGCCTAGAAAGTCCCAGAACTCATACTTCTTGACCTTCCCTTCCGATTCGTGCCGACGGACTTGTTCGTCCAAAGCGTAGAGAAGTTGTTGCCCGGTGGTTGCACCGGCGAAGGCCGTCCGTTTGTAAAGCGTTCCTCCGAATCGCCGTCGATCGATGAACCCTTCGGGGGTTCGGTTGAAGGTCACGCCGAGCCGATCCATCAGATCGATCACTTTGGGAGCCCAGTAGGCCATCTCCTTGACGGGGGGCTGGTTTTGGAGGAAGTCTCCTCCATAGATCGTATCGTCAAAGTGTTTCCACTCGTTGTCTCCTTCCTGACGAGTCTGATCATTGACGCTGTTGATTCCCCCTTGCGCGCAGACGCTGTGAGAGCGCTTGACCGGGGTCAGACTGAGGAGGTCGACAGCAACGCCGAGTTCGACGAGCTTCATCGTTGCCGCCAGCCCTGCGAGACCACCACCTACCACCAATACTCGATTAGCCATCGTTCTATCTTTCCAATTCCATTGCTGCGTGCCTTGAATCCAACCCAACAAAGGACCGCAGTAGGGAAGGGGGACTGCGGATGGGTTGGGAAGTTGTTTCTAGTCGTTCGCGAGGATCGGTTCCGGCTTCGCGTACGTATCGTCGTTCGAATGCTCTGCATCCCCACCCGACCGTTTATGTGCGTCTGGCTTCGTGATGTGGCCTTTGACGCGGGCTTCGTACATCTCGTCTTCGATCTTCTTGGCCGCGACAGGGTCGGTCTTCGTAGCGCCGACGATCGAGGCGATCCCAGCAGCACCGATCAAAACGCCGAAAATCGTGCAGAGAACGGTTGCTCGTTGCTGCGCTTTGGGGGTGAGCCAGAGTCCCCATGTGATCCCTGCGGTCCAGATCCCGTTGGCAAGGTGGAACGTGCAGGCCAAAACACCGACGAGATAGAGAAGAGGCCAAACGGGGCCCAATGCCCCCATCGCTTCGACCAGGGAGCTAGCTGCGTTGTACGGTTTGAACTGAGCCATCCCCATCGGTTCGGCGACATTCTTCAACCACCAATCGGCATGGAACCAACCATGCAAATGGAAGACGTGGGTGAAGATGAAGAGGATCGCGATGTAGCCGGTAATCCGTTGCAGGGAATAGCGACGGTTGGCAGTGAAGGAATACTGTTGTACGTTCGATTTCCCGGTCCGAGCGATCCAGACGCCAACGATGGCATGGAAGAGGATCGGGCCAAAAATGAATGCCCATTCCACGGCGGGGAGGAAGGGGATCGAGTGGATCGTGAATACGTTGTTTTGAAAAACGTCCGCTCCCGCCAGCAAGCTCGCGTTGGTCAGAAGGTGAACGCACATGTACGCCCCCACCGGAACCAAGCCGCTCAAGGAATGGAGGCGGCGAATCAGAAACTCGTGCCGCAGAAAGAACGACGAGGCAGAACTGTTCGAGGTCATGCTACTGTTGGTGCTACTTGTGGGTTGGACACAGACCTGGTTGGGAACCAGCAAAACCTACTGTAAAGAATCTGGACAGTTTCACCAGATCCCGTACCGCGTTATCTGGTCTATATCTGAGTAGTTTTTTGAACGGTCTTGCCGTGGTTTGAAAAACAAACACGAACTTGCGAGAATCGGCACGAATAAAGGCAAGGAGGGGTGTGTTATTTCAGGCTTCAGGTCTCAGACTTCAGGCTTCAGGAAGGGACCGTGGCGCACTTAGGATTTCTGCTCCCTTCGCCCCCTTTGGGGGAGAAGGGCTGGGGATGAGGGGGCTGCGGCTTA
>CAYMXM010000670.1:0-2860 GCA_964394065.1 uncultured Pirellula sp.
CCCTCCCCTCCGGGGAGGGTCGATCCAACGGATCGGGGAGGGGAGCGTGAAGTACGATGCTTTCAACGAGGTTTATGTTACTAACACTTCAACCCCTCACCCCCAGGCTGGGGGTGAGGGGTAGGAGTGTTAGAAACAATGACCAAGTTTCTCGCTCGCTGCTGGTAACTCGAACTCTTCTGCGATCCCTCCGGGATCGTTGGCGCCTCATCACAAACAACCGGCGGTGGCGCTTCGCTTACCGCCGGCTAATGGCTGTAATCCCTTCAGGATACCAGAGGGATGCAGAACTTATCCTCGAGTTTTCCTCTGCGCCTCTCCGCGTCCTCGGCGGTTCAATGGAAGTCCCCTCTTCCTCAAGCGCTGGCGCGAACGAAACCCTAACCAATCTGCTCCGCGATTGTATCTGCCAGTCTCCCCAACTCCGACTCCTCTTGTATCGGGAGCTTTCCTAGATTCGGCATGGAACGAAACCAGATCTCTTGGCGGCGAACGAACTGGCGGGTGTGCGCTTTCACCTGCTCGATCATCATCGCTTGGTCGATCGTTCCATTGAGAAAATCGATGGGCTCCTTGTACCCGACTGCTTGAGAGGCTGTTCTCCCCAAACGACCATGCTTGAGGACCAACGCACGGACCTCTTCCAGGAGCCCCTGGGCAAACATTTCATCGACACGGCGACTGACCCGAGCGTGCATGGCGGGGCGATCCCAAGCCAATACGAACGCTCGGCAATTGTTCGGCATCTTGATCCGTTCGAAGTGGGTTTGCCAATGACTCAAGGGAATCCCCGTCGCTCGGAGCACTTCCAATGCGCGCGTCATCCGCCGAACGTCGTTCGGAAGAATTTTGTGGGCTGAGAGTGGGTCGGCTTGCTGGAGCCTCCGTCGCAACGATTCGATTCCGTAGGCTTCGATATCCTTCTCCACCTGTTTGCGAAATTCCCAATCCGCAGGGGGGCCGAGGAACATGCCACAGAAGAGGCTCTTTAAATAGAGAGGGGTTCCACCGACGAGGAGAACACGCTTCCCGCGGGATCGGATTTCGTCCGCCTTTTGATGCGCGTCCAGCACGAACTGGGAGACGCTGTATTCTTCGGTCGGATCGACGAGATCGATCAAGTGGTGGGGGACGAGTTCTCGTTGTTCTCGAGAGGGTTTGGCGGTCCCGATATCCATGCCTAAGTAGACTGCCATCGAGTCGACCGAGAGGATTTCGGCGTTGGTACGGCGAGCCACCTCGACCGCCAATTGGCTCTTTCCTGAAGCGGTTGGGCCCGTGAGGTAAATCGCGTTTTCCAGCGGAGGTTTCATCCATTCCCCGGCTGGTAGATTCGCAAAACCTAACATCATTTCACTGCTTGCAATCGACAAAAGTACGGCGTGGACTTAGGATTGTGCCGGCTCCAAGGCTGGGAGAGAACCCTTCTCCCCCATGGTAGTCCATTTTTATGGAGAGAGCACGAGGCTTGCCAATCTAATTTCCACCCAAAGTTTTCGTTTAACCGAATGTCTGACGATATCCTGGACCGGCTGATGCAACAGTTGCATGAGCGCGTCACCTTGTTACCCGAAGGATCGTACACAACTAAACTGGTTCGAGGAGGAATTCCCAAAATTGCGGGAAAGATCCGAGAAGAAGCAGAGGAGGTTATCGAAGCCGCAGCCGAACCAGGGGATGAAGGAAAAGCGCATACCGTCCGCGAGGCTGCCGACGTTATCTATCACCTATGGGTCCTCCTCGCGACGCGAGGCGTTTGCGTCGACGATATCCGAGAGGAATTGGCCCGCCGCGAAGGTGTTTCGGGGCTCGAAGAAAAACGACGAAGAACGGAGCCCCAGGCATGACCTTTGTTTCAAATCAACTTCGTATCGGCATCCCGAGCAAAGGACGCCTCAGTGAACTGGCTACCGAACTCCTCTCGCAAGCCGGTTTGAGCTTTCGCCGCCAAGATCGTTCTCTCTTCGCGCGGGTCAGCAGTCTTCCAGCCGACATTACCTTCCTCCGAACCGACGACATACCCACGTTGTGCGCCGAAGGTGCGATCGACCTGGGGATCACCGGGAGCGACTTGCTCGCAGAGTCGGGTGTTGAACTGGAGACGCGCATGGCGTTAGGTGTCGGGCGATGCCGCTTGTCGATCTGCGTCCCGATCGATTCCCCTTATCAGTCTCCTGCCGATCTCAGAGGGAAGCGAATCGCGACGAGCTTTCCGAATACGACCGAAAAGTATTTGCGCGAACATGACGCGCCGGTTCATCTCGTCCGGTTGAACGGTTCGGTTGAGATCATGATATCCCTCGGTGTCGCAGATGCCGTTGTCGATCTGGTCGAGACGGGTAGTACACTTGCAGCGAACAATTTGCGCATCCTTACCGACATCGGTAGCTATGAAACCATCTTGATTCAAAGCCCGAATTGCCGCGATCAAGGGACCGCAGATCGAATCGTTCGGCGATTGGAAGGAGTCGTGATCGCTCGCGACTACTCGCTCTTAGAGTACAACATCCCGAGTCACTGCCTCGCGATGGCCGAGGAGGTCACCCCCGGTTTTACTTCTCCAACCGTGATCGCGTTGGAAGATAAGAAATGGTTTGCGGTCCGAGCGATGGTGAAACGCAAGGAAGTCATCGGTGTGATGGAAAAGTTAGAAACGCTCGGCGCCAAAGCGATCTTAGAAACCCCGATCAACAATTGCCGGTTGTAAGATGTAGAACGGAATTCATTCCGTTAAACGACGCTTCCAATCAACGCCGCCATCAGCGCTGTGAGCCGGTCTCTACCTCAGGGCTGTTCAAGTGCCACGTTGGCGCTGAGAGCCTCTCGATCCCAGCGGGGGCTTGGGTGCCCCTGAGTTGGG
>CAYMXM010000671.1:0-2847 GCA_964394065.1 uncultured Pirellula sp.
CCCGGGGCTACCTTTCCTTGACCTACGGTCAAAGCTAAGGGCGAAGCCCTCTTCTGCCTCAAGTCTCAAGCCTCACCCCTCTAGCCTGGGATGGTGTGTTCCGTGGCCGCTTTGGGTGCGAAGTTGATTGCAATAGAAACGAGGACGAACTCGCTATCTCGATCTGAGCTGGAAGCAGCGGCCACTTCACACACCCTACGACGTCCGAAAATCACAACCCGTGGCGTAAGCGAGGGATAGCGATGGAAACTAGGCACCCCATGCAAGGTATCGCAACGCGCCCTTCGTGCCTCAGGGACGCGCCACCCAGCGCTGGAAATATTCCCGACGAGGGGCCACGTACACTCGCGACGCAGTCCCTCGCTAACGCCACGGGTTGTGATGGGCGGACGCTTCGCATCCTCCCAATTAACACCAATGCATCAGGCCAGGCCGATGGTCTGTCCTACCGCGCCACTAAAAAAACCGAACCGGCCCCGTTTCTCCGGATCATGTCATAGACGCGGATCGCTTCCCCCGCTTGAACATTGTTCGCGGGATCGACGATGATTGGGATGTCGTTTCGGATGGCGAGTAGCTCTTCCGTCTTATGAGCCAGTTCCTCAAAGCTCCCGACCGGTTGCGATTGAAGCGTGTATTGGACGATCGCTCCCGCCATGTTGATCTTGATGACGATATCTTCGAATCGCTGTGGTTCCAACGCGGTCGGTTCCCGATCCGTTCCTTGCGGTTTCGCTTCGGGGGCTTTGGCCGAAGCGCTCGCGAGTTGTTGTTCGGGACGATTGAAGGA
Source organism: uncultured Pirellula sp. (assembly GCA_964394065.1). Taxonomy (GTDB): domain Bacteria; phylum Planctomycetota; class Planctomycetia; order Pirellulales; family Pirellulaceae; genus JBKCUI01. Next base: position 791 of record CAYMXM010000671.1, read on the forward strand.
CGCACTGGTCAGAAAGAAAATCAAAAGCAGAAAAACAACGTCGATCATCGGCGTCATCGTGCTGTCGAGCGTAGGCGATCCCCCCCGCGTGTTATAAACCGATTTCATAGTAAGCTGTGAGCTGTGAGGAGTAAGCTGTAAGTTGGAAGGTGTAGGTTGAAAGGGGGACCCAACGTTTTAGATTCTTCGCTCCCATCTCCTCCCCTTTCTCATCTTCCTTAAACCTTATAGCTTAAACCTTATCTTCCGTGGTTCATTCTCTATCGTAAACGGCGAAGACGACGTTTGCGTTTCCCGTCTCGGCGCAGATTTTGAGGAGGTTCGCGATGCGTTCGTAGGAAGCCTCTCGGTCGGTCCGTATACGAATGCGCACCAGGCTCCCTTCCGCAACGTTGCGTTGATGGATCGCTCGACGAACTTCGTCGGGTTGCAATGTTTGAGAACCGATGCGATAGGCACCTTCTCTTAGGACTTGGAGGGTCAATGTGGGACCTAAATTTGCGTCGTTGGCACCTCCAGGGGCATGAGGCAAATCTAACTTGAGGAAGTTCTCCTGTTTGGCGAGGTGACTGCTGACGAGAAAGAAGATGATGAGGAGGAAGGTGACGTCGATCATCGGCGTCATGTTGATCGAAAGTCCGCTTGTCCCACGATAGCTAGGGATACGCATCGCTATGCCTTAACGATTTTTCGCATCAACCATGTACCGATCACAGCGAGAACGATATTCCCCAGCCATAGGCTTGAGGCAGGCCAAGTCCCTTTCTTGGCCAGTTCCAATGCGAGCCCAAAGATGGGGTAGTATACCAACAAGATAGGGATGAAGCACAAACCGAAGCTCCACCAGTAGTCGGCGCTTCGAATGAGAATGGCCATCGGAACTCCCATCCAGACAAAAGCGAGACAACTAAACCCGAGGGACCACCGTCGCATCGGCTCGGTCTTGAGCCTCGCCATTCGACCTTCGGTCCATGCAATTTCACCTTGCATCTGTTGTGCGACAGGACTATTGATATCCTTGTAGCGTCCACTGCCGAGAGCGAAGGAGAACTGCGTCGCGAGATACTCACGACGACGGTCATTTAGCTCCTGTTGTTGGCGGAGTTCTCCCGGTATCTCGGCCATGGAATAATTCGAAGGGCTCGACGTCGTTCCTGTGGAATTCGAAGCCATCCCAAGAGGTAGTTCGATAACCTGAGAATGGTTCCAGGTCGCTTGGGTATCCCGATCCATATCGACAAAAGAGTCGACTAGCTCGATCGTTAGAGTGTCTTTCTGAGAATCGACAGCGATCCGGGCCCGCTCGGCGTGGATCGTAGTGAGCTGGGAGCTGTTTCCCGAAAACATCCATATGGTCGGCTTGATCAACCAACGGTCTTCGACGTCGTCGACATGGATCGAGAAACCTTTGTCGGAAGAATACGACCGTTGAGAACTAAGGACCCGATAGAGGATTTCCTCAAGACTAAGCAGGACGACCCGTTGCATCCCAGGTCTTGCCCAAGAGACTGCTTGATCGTTCAGCCAAACCGAGGGAATGCTAACCAGTAGCCCCAAGAGCCAGGCGGGGCGCAGAATTCGCATCGGGGAAACCCCGGCGCTTTTGATCGCGATGACTTCGTTGTCAGCGGAGATTCTGCCATAGACGCAGCAAACCGCGAACAGAAGGGTTGCCGGAACGGAATACTGGAGAGCGATGAGGAAAATGAAAGGAAGGAGCCGGGCGATGGTAAAATAGTTGACACCTTCAGCCACCAGCTGTTGCCCGACAAATACCAACGAGATCACCATGGTCATGGAGATCAGCATCAGCATGAACATTTTCATCACGTCCCCAAGGACGTATCGATTGAATTTACCGGGAATCATCCCGGGAGTTTAACCAGAATCGAAAAGGAAACCGACCCCAGTTTTCCAGGGGGCTGGCCTGACGCATCGGTGGTAAAGGACCAGCGCAAGGGTAGATTTTCGTGCAGCCATTTTTATTCCGCAGCCGCCGTTATTGTCCGACCGGGGCTCGTCCCCGTCGGACGCCGCTTTGGCGCCCTAGCACGCGC
>CAYMXM010000672.1:0-2841 GCA_964394065.1 uncultured Pirellula sp.
CATGGCCGCCTCGATCGAACCGGCCCCAGGAGAGTGAGGAACTCGGCCCCCGTTTCTGGACTTGTCTCTACCGTGCAACTTCCGTGAATCTTGATTCGCGGACTACGGTGACCTTGATTTCGCCTGGGTAGGTTAACTGCTCTTCGAAAGCTTTCGCGATGTCTCGGCAGATCTTCGCGGCGATTGCGTCATCGGTGTTCTTCGAAGCGACGATAACCCGGAGTTCCCGTCCCGCTTGGATAGCAAACGCTTGCTCGACTCCTTGGAAACCCTTCGCAATCGATTCGAGTTCTTCCATCCGTTTGATGTACCGTTCAAGAGACTCGCGACGCGCTCCTGGGCGAGAGGCGCTGCATGCATCCGCGGTAGCGACGAGCAAGGTGTAGGGATACTCGGTCGTCAATTGGTCGTGGTGCCCCAAGGCAGCATGAACGACGATTTCGTTCTCTCCATTTCGCTTGAGCAGATCTGCGCCGATCTTCGGATGGCCCCCTTCCAACTCGTGATCGGCTGCCTTGCCGATATCGTGGAGCAGCCCGGCTCGTTTGGCAAGTTGGGGATCGAGTCCGATCATCTCGGCCATCATTCCCGATAAGAATGCAACCTCCACACTATGCCGAAGAACATTCTGTGAGTAGCTGGTTCGGAAATGCAAACGACCGAGCATTTCTATGGTTCGCTCATGAAGCCCCTGGATATTGACCTCTTGCGCGGCTTCTTCCCCTTTGCGTCGAATGAATCCCTCCATCTGCTTCTCGCAGGAGGCGACGATCTCTTCGATTCGCGTCGGGTGGATACGCCCATCGACGACGAGTTTCTCCATCGCAGCTCGCGCGATCTCTCTCCGCACGGGATCGAACCCACTAACGATCACGACCCCAGGGGTATCATCGATGATCAAATCGCAACCGGACACCTTCTCGAACGCGCGGATATTGCGACCTTCCCGGCCGATGATCCTCCCTTTCATATCGTCGTTGGGGATATCGACCGTACTGGTGGTCGTCTCCGAAGTGTGAGGGGAGGCGTAGCGCTGCATCGCGGTTAGCAAAATATCTTGAGCCTTTTGCTGCGCGACTTCGGCCAAGCGTTTCTCATGCTTGAGAATGACCGATCCCATCTCACCTTGTAGATCTTTCTCCAAGACTGCGAGGAGTTGCTTCTTCCCCTCCTCGATCGACATACCGGTGACCCGTTGCAAGTCCGTCTGCGCCTGCGAGATCAACTTCTTGTATTGATCCCCTCTTCGCTGTAGGTCTTCGATCCGTTCGGCGAGTTTTCGTTGATTGTGTTCGACGAATTTCTCTTGCTTTCGAAGATCTTCGCTCGCTTGCTTGATCTGCGTTTCTCGCTTATCGAGCTCCGTTTCCTTCTTGCGCAGGTCGTCCTTCACTTTTTGAAGGTCCGAATCGAATTTGCTTTGGAGCTGAAGGAGGCGTTCCTTCTTTTCGAGTTCAGCAGTCTTCAGAAGGTTTTCGCAATCGACGTTGGTTTGCGAAAGGAGTCGAGCCGCCTGCGTTTTTGCGTCTTTTCCTTGAACGTAAAGGAGCAAATAGAGCAAAAGCGCACCGAGGGCGATTCCAATGACCAACGTAATGGTCAGAGTCATCGCCCCTGAATTCGTTGAGCCTTCAGCCTGGGTAACCTGCGCTAGTATGGAAAACAGCAGCCATTCCAAGGATGCGGTTGAGTTGAACACGTTTGACTTTCTATAGGTTCGGCAGGCGTCATGCGCCGCTTGATCGAGGGTCCACCCCTGTCGCTCCCCAGAATGAGCAAGCCAACGTTAATCACCGTAGACGATCCGTGGACTTTAGCGTTGCGATCTGCCAAATCAACCACCGGAGTGGCATTTGGAGCGAGCGAAATCGCGATCCCAAAGAAAATGGAACAAATGATGAGCAATGCTATTAGAAACATCTTGGCCTGCGAATACTAAGGACCGGCACAACGGCGATGAGATCACCAGTAGATTCGGCTGATGGGCCGATCCACTACGCTGATCATCGCTGTTCTGCTTAGGGCTCCAAATTTAGTTTCCGTATCGAGAACCTGTCCCGATGCCGAATATGCTACCATAATGCGCCGGAGTCGAAAACAACCGATCTAAAAGGAGTTGACATCCTGGGTCGATGTGAGCACTCTAATGCCTCCAAATTCCCACTCCTTTTTTCTCCTTCAACCTCTGCGGTGATCGACATGAATTTGCTCTTGGAATCCATTGCACCAACCGATGAAGAGTTATTGTTGATTCGCTGCCCTTTAGCCCCCGAATTCGAAACGACCAGCCCGGAAACAAACCTTCCCGGAACCTTGGGGGACCGTCCAAACCCTTCGTCTGAAAACGATTGGTTCGAACTGGCGCTCCAGACCGAAGCCCCCGCGGCGCGCCCCGTGATCAACTCCTGGGGGGACGACGACGAGGAAGGGGACGAAGAGATTCCGGATGAAGATGCTCCGGAAGAAGAAGACGAAGATCCAGACCCCTTCGAAGACTTCGACGAGGAAGATTTCGACGACGACTTTGATGATGATTTCGAAGAAGAATTGGACGACGAGTACGAAATCGAACCCAAAGACGATGGATTTGCCGCCGAACTCGGGGAAGACTCCGACGAGGACTTGGACGACGCCGATGTCGATGAGGATGAGATTTAGGCTTAAGGCGAAAGACTTAAGGCTTAAGGAAGTCACCTTCCGGGCAACGCGGGGATGTTTTTCTCTGGGATATTGAGCGTTTTTGGTCCGACGGGGACCAACCTGGGCTGTAAAAAGGTTGGTGTTGACATGGGATTTTGAGTGTCCGGATTTATTCCTTTTTAACCGCAGGGGACGCGGAGG
>CAYMXM010000673.1:0-2835 GCA_964394065.1 uncultured Pirellula sp.
CCTCGCTTACGCCACGGGTTGTGATGGGGGACGCTTCGCGTCCACCCTCTTACCATCGATTCGTCAGGCCAGGCAGGGGGTTAGGTAAACGCTCGTTCAAGTCAAGAAATTATTTCGGTACAGTTCCTAAAGCGGCTTCCCCTCCCTTCATCTGCTATAAAATGATGCCTCCAAGCAACGCAAACGGTTGCGTTCTGGCAACATCGCTGCTAGCCCACGTTGCGTAGAAGCCACAATGTAGAACGGAATTCATTCCGTTAAACAACTCTTCCATTCAAAGCCCCTACCTACGCGGTGAGCCGGCCTCCTATTCAGGGACCTCAAAGCCCCTCTCATGCGGAGAGAGGCTCTCGGAGGACTAAGTAGCTTTGATTGGAAACAGAGCAACGGAATGAATTCCGTTCTACAATGGCCTCCATCCAAAGCCCCTACCTACGATTACAATAAGATCCCTCCCACCCAAAAATCGCCTCCCACCAACAAGGTTCCCCTCCTATGACCCTCCTCACCCGCCGACGAGTTCTCCAAGGCGCCGCAAGCACAGTCCCCGCGATCGCCGGCATAAGTTTGTTTCCACATACATTCGCGTCCCCAACTTCCCAGTCGAGTTCCCGTCAACTCGGCGTGGGGGTGATCGGGATGCGATACCAGGGAAGTGTCATCGCACACAAGGCTGCGATGTATGGAACCATCGTTGCCGTGTGCGATGTCGACAAGAATGTTCGAGATACGGCTAAGGCTGCCTTCGGAAGTACTGCTCGCGATTACGAAGACTACCGCGATCTTCTCAAAGATAAAAACGTCGATGTCGTCTTGATCGGTACTCCCGACCATTGGCATACGAAGATGTTGATCGATGCGTGTCGCGCTGGGAAAGATGTTTACTGCGAGAAACCTTTAACCCTCACGATCGACGAAGGAAAAAAGTTGCGAGAGGTGGTGCAACAGACGAATCGAGTCGTTCAAGTAGGATCTTGGCAACGAAGCGACCATCGCTATCGACAAGCGATCGAATGGGTTCGTTCGGGAAAGCTTGGGGAACTCAAGCGGGTCGACGTCGTTCTTGGAAAGAACGTAACCGGCGGCCCGTTTGAAACGAAACCTGTTCCCAAGAATTTCAACTGGGATCTTTGGCAAGGCCAAACCCCCGACGTTCCTTACCTTGAGGAACGGGCCCACTACACCTTTCGCTGGTGGTATGAATACTCCGGTGGCCAAATGACCGATTGGGGAGCCCACCATATCGACATCGCGCAGTGGGGAATCAACTCGAATCCTGTTCGAATCGAAGGAACCGCAAAGATGCCAACAGAGAAGGGTGGGTTTAATGTGGCGCTGGACTATTCCGCTCGCTACATCTATCAGAACGGTGTTGAACTCACTGTGAGTGACGAAGGTCGAAATGGGATTCTGTTCACCGGGACCAAGGGGCGTATCTTTGTCAATCGAGGCTCTTTGGAAGGTCGCCTCGTCGAAGAGCTAGCGAGTAAAGAACCTTCGCGCGAAGGATGGAGTCTTTATCCTCACGACAATCACGATCGCCCTTTGCGCGCCGGCAAGTTGGATGCGATCATCAATCACATGGGGAACTTCTTCGACTGCGTAGCATCACGCGAGGTTCCGATCTCCGATATTGAAAGCCAGCATCGAAGCGTCTCGACCTGCCATCTGGGAAACATTGCGATGCGCCTGGGGAGACCTTTGTCTTGGAACCCAGAGACTGAAAAATTTGTAGATGATCCCGAAGCAGATACCTGGCTCGCCAGAGAACAGCGGGCTGGATACAAAATTGACTAAGCCAAAAACTCACGATGCACAACAAACTCCAATCTCGACGCTCACTTTTGCAATCCGCCTTATCAGCGGGAGCCCTTTTACCCTGGATGGGAACGACACATGCCGCGTTTGTTCCTAAAGTGAAACCGAAGTACATGCTGGCTTCCTGCATGTATGGTTATACCCCTTTGACCGAGATACTTCCGGAGGTCTCCAAGATTGGAGCCACCGCGATCGACTTGTGGCCGAAGGTCCACGGGAATCAGCGCGAACAATTGGACGAGATCGGAGTTGAGCCGTTCGCTGAGTTGCTGCAGCAGCACAATGTAACCTTGGGATGCATTACCCAGTACAAGCTAGGACCACACGGACTACAAGAGGAGATGCAGCTTGCGAAGCGTCTTCGATGCACAACCATCGTAACAGGTGCGGTAGGTCCGAAGGGGCTAAAGGGGAGTGAGTTGAAACAAGGGGTGAAAAAGTTTTTTGAATCGATGCGACCTCACTTGGAGATCGCGGGGAAATGCGACCTTACGATTGCGATTGAAAACCATGCGAACAATTTGGTCTTCGAACCTGACAGCATGAAGTGGCTTGCGGAGTTCTCCGAAGGACATCCTCTTGCAATTGCGTTGGCCCCTTATCATCTCCCCCAAGAGGAAGTGCTAATCGCCCAGCTCATTCGAGAACTCGGACCGAAGCTCCATCTCTTTTATGCTTGGCAACATGGAAAGGGGAGCATGCAAGCGCAGCCCAAGGAAGACGAATTGCTACAGATGCCCGGTCGGGGCCCATTGAACTTCGCTCCACTTATCGACGCGTTAGGAGAAATCAACTTCGAAGGTTGGATCGAGATCTTCATGCATCCCTTTCCTCGCGGAATAGCCATTCACCCTACCGTGTCAGCAGTCACCGAGGAGATCAATCGAAGCAGAGAGTACCTCGCAAAATGCGGATTGGGATAAGATGCCCAATGTAGAACGGAATTCATTCCGTTAAACAACGCCGCCATTCAACGCCGCCGCCAGCGCAGTGAGCCGGCCTCCTATTCAGGGCTCT
>CAYMXM010000674.1:0-2830 GCA_964394065.1 uncultured Pirellula sp.
AAGCGGGGCGAGGGGAGCAGAGATATAAAGCGCGGCGCGTGCCAAGACTAAAAACACGGAAGTTATTTCGGGACAGTTCCTAATGGTTGTAATCCCTTCGGGATATAAGAGGATGCAAAGCTTATCCTCTCGAGTTTTCCTCTGCGCACCTCTGCGTCCCCTGCGGTTTAAACCGAATAAAAGCGACCATTCGAAATGTAGTGTCAATACCAACCTTTTGCCAACCCAGAGCTAGCCCCGATCGGACAAGAAGCGAATCAAAGAACTCAAATTGCCAATTTATAGTTAGAAATAGAAACCAAATTGGAATCTGCTGGTGCCAGCTACACTTCTGGTGTGTTCCGTGGTCGCTTTAGATGCGAAGGTGATTGAGATAGATAACGATCATTGGCCCGCTATCTCGATCTAAAATGGAAGAAGCGACCACTTCACACACCCTACGGTTTTCATTCGTAAAATTCGTACGATTCGTGGTTCTCTCTTCTTCCTCAAGTCTCAAGCCTCACTCCTCAAGCCTGATTCGCTACTTCAAATACGATAGCGTCAAAAGGGCATAGCCCGTCACAAGATCGGGGTTATCTTCCATCCAACGGACGGTTCCGTTGACCCAAGAACCGTCTTCCTTCTGTGTCTTTCGCAACTGCTCCAGAAGGTCTTCCTTCCACGCTCGTACTCCCGATTCGGTTTCGAAGGTAGGCTCTCCCAAAGCGTGAAGCGTTTTAGCCATCATCTGCTGGTAATAATAAAGCCCTGTCTCTCCCATCCCGGGGTTGGATGAGACGGAGTAGTTCTTCTTTAAGAATTTGGAAACCGCTTGGACGCGAACATCATCCTTCTTAACCCCTGCATAGATCATGCTCTTCAATCCCGCGTAGGACATGGATGCGTAAGATCGAAGCGCTCCTGTCTGCTCGTCGATCCCTGCCATCGATTCACCACCGTTGGCAGGAGTGTAATAGAAGCCGCCGTCGTTGACCTTGGCAGCAAACTCGGTCGTGTTGTGGGGAGAATCAAGATTCTGGCATCGAGAAACGAATGCCAACGCACGTTGAATCGCGGGATCATCCTCGGGGCTCCCCGATTCACGCAACGCCTCGATCAGAAACGAGGTGTTCGACAAATCAGGGCGTGACTTGCGACCATAACCGGCTCCTCCGTATCGAACATCGCTAGCCTCCAAACCCTCGGTATCATCCCACTGCTCCTTCTGAAGAAACGCGCGTGCTTCCGCGATGAGTTTGTCGTACTTTCCATTTTCATTTAGCTTCGAAAAAGCCACCACAGCCAGGGATGTTTCGTAGTTTCCGTGGAGCGATCCCTCCGCATACAAACCGCCGTTGGGACGGCGCGTCGTCAATAGATAGGCTACGCTTCTATCCACCGTTGCATCCCCTTCCTTGAGTCCAGATGCAACCAATCCGGTCAGGATCAATCCTGTGATACCAGGACCCGAGTTGCTATTGAACGAACCATCGGAAGCTTGAGAGCGTCGCAAATATTCGATCCCCTTCGCCACCACCTGAGCGTGAGTCCGCTTCGCTCCAGCGACAGCGACTTCTTGTTGCGCCACCGGCCCTACGCCGTAGGAAAAATTGGTGACTACGCAGTGGAAGGGGGCGAAGGGGGCGAAGGGGGCAATCGCGAGGATGCCGAAACGGAGAGATAGTCGCATAGTGTTTTTCCGCAAGATTAAAGGAGGTGGCGTTGGAGCCCGGAGAGTTTCGCCTCAACGTGAATTATGGAGTGCAACCTATTTTAACCGCTAGCCCCCAACCACCCCCGACCAAAAAATGTCCCTTCGCTGGTATCGCTCGGCAGGTGGATCAAGTTTAGGCGAGCGTCAGATGAAAATATATCACTGGCCTTATCGCCACCTCTGGAGAGAGTAACCCTGACCTCTGAGAGAGGCCTGATGCATCGGAGGCAAACTTGGCTGTTTGGGTAAAAGCAGCCTAATTTGGGTGGCACGTCCCTGAGGAACGAAGGGCGTGATGTTTTGAGGCTATTCCCAATGTTCCGAGAAGTCCTCCACGCCCATCGCTTCGCTCTGAGCGTGCCACCCTTGCACTGGTCTTTACCACCGATGCGTCAGGCCATCTGTGGGCAGGAGATGCTCCAACGGATCGACCCTCCCCAAAGGGGAGGGTTGCGTTGGTAGAAAGGCCAGGGGTACGCTGGTAGAACTCCATCTGCCGCTCGCCTTATCGCAGGCTCAAGTCGAGTGGCTCGAAGAGATCGTCGGCGAACTCGACTTCAAAATCGATGTAGTATTGGCGAACCTGAACCGCCTCGTCTGTGGATACGCTTCGGCGCGTCTTCTGCGGATACCACTGACCGCTTGGTGACTGTGCGTAAACGGAGAACTCTTCGGTATCGATGTAGGCCAGTTTCGGCTCTCCCCTCTCCTTGCTGATAACCGGACGAATTGCCTTAACCGATGCGAGATGCCGAAGCGTGGCGGTCCAACTGAGTACCTTTTGTTTTCGGGAAAGTTCCAAGGCAGCTGAGAATACCTCCTGAAAACAATCCGACGCATCATCGCGATTGCCAATCAACCGACGAATCGTGGACCAAACCAGTGGCCCGTGTTTGTCGATCAAGTCTGACCAATCATGCATGAAAGCTCCTTCACGTAAGGGGTGGGAATTGTGTTCAGGAGATAAGTCGGGCAAGTGCAGGTTTCCTTACAAAAAAATCTGCAGGATGCTCTTCTGTCCGATCGGGGCTCGCCCCGGTCGGACACCGCTTTGGCGTCCTAGCCCGCGTCGCGCTTTTGATATCTGCTCCCCTCGCCCCTTTTAGGGGAGAGGGGCTGGGGGTGAGGGGTTGA
>CAYMXM010000675.1:0-2825 GCA_964394065.1 uncultured Pirellula sp.
GTCTTGCAAACCTATATTGGGGGAGAGCAAGTATACGGTCGGGAGTAAGCTTGACAGCCCGGGGCAAGCCCCGATCGGACGAAAGCACCTCCTGAGGTGTATGTTGCTACAATACAGACTCTTGGGTTGGAAGCCGCGACCACTTCACACACCCTACTTTTTATCTTCCACGACGAGACCCTCGATGCCATTCATTCCCTATTTTCCACCAACCTTTCGTCTGAATACCTCGCGTCTTATTTCCTGCTTGTTGCTGTTAATCGTCGGCACTGGAACCGACGGCCTAGCAGAGGAAGGACAGCGTGTTGCCCCAGCGGTTTCTATAAAGCCGGTTGGAGATTCGCTGATCGCCTCGATCGAAAAGCAAACCCTCTGGAGCAATCGGGATGGGAAGAGCCAAACGTGGTTTCATCCTCGAGTTTGTATGTTCCCTGGACCGGATGGCCAATCGTGGGCTTTGATGACGTTGCAGGTCATTGGTGGTTCGGATTACTTTGGTCCGGTCCATTGGTCTATCTCTAAAGATCAGGGGAGGACCTGGAGCACACCGGAACCGATCCCCGCTTTCGGTCGTGATCCCGTTCCTGGACGCGGTGATTTGAAGGCCGGCGTCTGTGACGTCGTCCCGGAATACCACCCTCAAACCAACACGATTCTAGCCATGGGGCACGTCGTATTTTACAAAGGAGACTACTTCGCCACAGGAGAGCAACTAGCACGCTATCCAGTTTATGCAACACGGACCAGCGACGGCACTTGGTCCGAGCGAAAGATTCTCCAATGGGACGATCCACGTGGTGCCAACCTTTACTCTAACGGCTGTGGGCAGCGAACCGTTCTTCCCAACGGCGATATCCAAATGTCGTTCACTTTCGGCCCCGGACCAACCAACCGTATGGTTTCGGGGGTTCGCGCCAAGTACGATGGGAACCAATTGACCGTAGCGGAAGTAGGACCACCGATCCACAATCCTGTCGGTCGAGGACTGTTGGAGCCGAGTGTGACCAAGTACAAGGATCAATTCTGGATCACGATCCGAGCCGAGGATAACCGCGGTTATCTGAGCGTCAGTCCCGACGGACTGAATTGGGAAGAGAAAACGGCTTGGGCCTGGGACGATGGCACCCCGCTAGAAATGTCGACCACGCAGCAACACTGGTTGACCCACAGTGACGGCTTGTTCCTGGTCTACACGCGGAAGGACCCCACCAACGAAAATGTCGCTCGCTGGCGTGCACCTCTGTGGGTCGCTCAAGTCGACACCGAAAAGCGTTGCCTGATCAAGGAGAGCGAACAGGTTGTCCTCCCGTTGGTTGGAGATGGTATTGGTAATCCCAATCAAGTTGGAATGATGGGGAATTTTCATGTCAACAACGTCAGCCCCAACGAATCCTGGGTCACCGTGGGGGAGATGATGCCTCGCGATGGCTATAAGGGAGATGTCCTTATCGGCCGGATCTATTGGTCCAAACCCAATCAAGAGTAACGGAAGGGCGCGAGCCCCGATCGGCAACGTTGGAGCATCTAATCAATCAGCGACGCAGCGATGGCTAAGCAGCCGAGGACGGGTGACTCGACGATCCAGTGGGAGGTGGCGAGAATCCCTTCCTTTCTCAATCGTTCGACGAATTCATCGACGAGGTCTGGACAATGATTGGGGATCCCGCCAGCGAGGGCCAATCCAAAGCCATCGTAGAGGCCAGTTCGCTTTGCGGCTGTCGCGACCAATTCCTTCCAAGCCTCCCCCGTCTCCTTACCAATCCGTGCCGCATCCTCGTCCTCCGCGCGATAGCGAAGGATAGTCGGAGCGAGTTGAGCAATCTGGCTTCGTGGTACGGTCGATTGGTAGATCCACGTGATGAGTTGCGTCGGCTCTTTCAATTGCAACTTATCGAGAAGTTCACGATCAAGGCTCGTCAGGGCTTCCCCGCGATCATGACGGACGCATATCAGCTTGAGCGCTGAAAGCCCGATCCAGAAACCGCTCCCTGCATCTCCGAGCAAATACCCCCATCCCCCGGCGCGCGCACTATGTCCGTCCGATCGATGAGCAAGGGCGATCGAGCCGGTCCCTGCGATCAGGGTAATGGCGTTTTCCCACGGTGAAGGAGTTGACCCACCGTACAGGAGAGGAAGATCGTCTTCTGCATCGCGAGTCTCTTCGGTAACCTTACGCCCCTTTGCTTGTTGCCATTCCCACTCGGTCTGCGCAGCCCAACGGATTGGTTCGATGTCGTTGGTCACCTTCCATTTTCCTTGCGCCCCTTGAGAAACGAGCCAGTTTTCAAGGATGGTTCGTTCTTCCACTCTCGCCACACCGGCCAGACCGATGCAAATTCCATCGAGTTCCGCGAGCCCGATGCCGAGCTGTGCCGATCGAAGCGCCTCTTGGATCGCTTCTAGAATATTCGCACACGCAGCATCGTATCCGATCGGGTTCGGGTTCCCTGGCCCCGCATCCCCTTTTCCAAGGATCTCTCCGACAAGTTTCGATCCAACGGACGAGGCGGAAGCACGAGACGGTTTCGTGGCCGTTGCGATCCAAGCAGAAGTCTTGCTCCCCCCACCATCGACACCGAGAACATAGAGAGGGGCTTCGTTGCTAGAATTCATCGTATAGAAGGAGTGTTAGAGAATTGGTTGGTTCTGGAGATCACGTTTGTACACAATACAAGCGCGACGCGCAAGTTTAGATAGAAGACTTTAGACCTTGGGCTTTAGGCTTTGGGAAGACCCTAGTTGTGGCCTGGCGCATCGGTGTTAAGGGGTAGGACGCGAAGCGTCCCCCATCACAACCCGTGGCGTTAGCGAGGGATAGCGTCGCG
>CAYMXM010000676.1:0-2816 GCA_964394065.1 uncultured Pirellula sp.
GGCTACGTGCACTCGCGACGCTGTCCCTCGCTTACGCCACGGGTTGTGATGGTAGTTTTAATCCGCCGCTCGTCTTATGATATGATAAAACTCACGAATCTTTTGCTGCCAAACTCTCCCTTTGAAAGACTGACTCGAATGCATATTGTTTTGGCTGCTTCTGAAGCAGTACCGTTTGCGAAGACCGGTGGTTTGGCCGATGTCTGTGGTGCGCTGCCAAAGCATTTAGCCGCGCGCGGGCATCGTTGCACGTTGTTCCTACCTGGCTATCGGCAGGTGTTGCGATCGGGCATTTCTTTGGAGGATACCCATGTTTCCTTCGTCTTGGATATGGGTGGCAAGCAGGTATCGGCCCATATGCTCAAGGGGTCGATGAACGAGGGTGCAACGGATGTCTACTTCGTCGATCAGCCCCACTACTTCGATCGAGATCACCTCTATGGGGATGAGCATGGTGACTACCGAGACAACGCGGAACGCTTCTCGTTTTTCTGCCGGACGATCGTCGAGGCGATCGATCGGCTCCAGATTCCGGTCGATGTGATCCATTGCCACGATTGGCAAACGGGTTTGATCCCAGCCTACACGCGAACCCGATTCGGAGGGAAGCGTTGGACCGAACATGCTGCCTCAGTGATGACGATCCATAACTTGGCCTATCAAGGTCGATTCTGGAGTCATGACATGCACCTTACAGGACTCGACTGGCAGTACTTCAATTGGCAGCAGATGGAGTTCTATGGGGACATCAACTTCTTGAAAACCGGGATCGCATTTGGAGACTTCTTAACGACGGTCAGTCCGAGCTACGCTCAAGAGATTCAAACCCCCGAGCATGGTTGCGGGCTTGATGGGATCTTGCGATCTCGCCAAGCGCGACTGATCGGAATCGTCAACGGCGTCGACTACAATGTTTGGGATCCACGCCACGATCAGCATATCGCCCATAATTACGGAGTGGAGAATTGGCGCGATGGCAAAGCGGTATGCAAATCGGATTTGCAACGTTTGGTCGGCTTGCCCGTCGATCCCAACAAGCCGGTCATCGGCTTGATCGGTCGCTTGGCGGAGCAAAAGGGATGGGATCTCGTGAAGCCACTCTTGGAGGCCTCGATCGAACAGATCCCTGCCCAATGGGTTATTCTTGGGAATGGGGAGCAACGTTTCGCATCTGCTTTGGGGGGGCTTGCATCCCGATATCCCGACAAACTCGCGGTCCGACTGGAGTTCTCAGATCCTCTTGCTCATCGGATTGAGGCGGGAGCGGATATGTTTTTGATGCCGAGCCGCTACGAACCGTGTGGTTTGAACCAACTTTACAGTTTGCGGTATGGAACGGTTCCCTTGGTTCATGCGACGGGGGGATTGATCGACACCGTGACTGATCTGGGGGCTTCCGAAGAGAATGCGGATCGGGCGACCGGATTTACCTTCAACGATTTTTCCTTGAACGGCATCACGGATTGTGTATGGCGGGCTCTAAATATCTATTCGCAGAACCAGACTCTATGGAGTAGACTTGTGGAACGTGGGATGCAGCAAGACTGGTCTTGGTCGAGCAGCGCCTCTTTTTACGAATCCATTTATAGTCGCGCCCGCGAACAGGCCGCGATCGAAGGCAGACTCTAAAGAGTTCCAAGACGGGAGCACCTCCCCATGCACGAAACTCGTTACGACTGGCTCGCCGATCGCTGGGTCATCTTCGCTCCCAATCGGGAGGAACGTCCGAACGAGTATTGCGTTTCCACCAAGCCTACCACTCCCTTGTCGCGCGCGAAGACCTGCCCCTTTTGTTCTGGCGCGGAAGGTGAAACCCCGGAACCAACGCTAGTCCTCCCTCGCTCCGACTCCGACGCGACAAGAACTCTCTATCGAAACGAAAGAGACCGAAAGGGGCCCTCCGAGAACTGGCGAGTCCGAGTCGTCCCGAACAAGTTTCCGGCGATCTCAAGAGCTCACCAAAGTAAAAGCATCATTTCCCGTTGCGACTCCTCTTCGCCAGATCCTAACCATCCGTTGCACCGAAGAGAGAGCGTATTTTCTCACGAGCGGGGGACGGTTGGGGAGAGAATGGTTCCGGCGGTTGAATTGGCACCTTGTGTTGCTACCTTGCTGTCGAGCGATGTCTCCCATCTATTTCAACGTCAACTCGTCTCGGGAGTCCACGAGGTGATCATCGAGTCGCCGGACCATGCCGATAGTCTGACGGAACTCCCACTCGATCAAATCGACTTGGTCCTTTCCGCCTATCAACTCCGTCTGTCTCATTGGCGGTCCCTCCGCGGTTTGCAGTATGCTGTTGTCTTCAAGAACTACGGTGCTGATGCTGGGGCTTCTCTCTCCCATTCCCACAGTCAGTTGATGTGTCTCGATTTCACTCCGAGCAGGGTCGAGTGGACGTTTCGGCGTTTGAGCGAGTACCATCGTCGATATCGCCATTGTTACTACTGCCAGACCCTTCACGAAGAGTTAAGATCGCAAGAGCGGGTCGTTATGGAAAGCGACTACTTTGTCGTGATCTGTCCGTTCGCATCCCGGTTCCCCTACTGCTTCTCCATTTTGCCTCGCACGCATCGGGCCCATTTCGATGAGATCTCTGAGGGGGAACGGAATAACTTGGCTGAGGTTCTTAAAAAAATGTTGGTTGCGCTCGAAGCATCCCAACCTTACTCGGCCTACAATTACATCGTTCAGACCGCACCCTTCAACGCCCCCGATTTCGAAGCGCACCATTGGCGGTTGCGAGTGATTCCTCGACTCAACAAAGTCGCAGGATTCGAATGGGGATCCGATTGCTTCATCAACACGGTCAAGCC
>CAYMXM010000677.1:0-2816 GCA_964394065.1 uncultured Pirellula sp.
AGCACCTAGCCGTGGGCGTAAGCCCACGGCTAGGTGCTGCCATCGCTACGCGATTAAGAACCGGACCAAGCCATGGAAACTATTAGATGTGGGCAGTTGCCACCCCTCGCTCGCCCCTCGGTCGCCCGACAACCCGCCGGGTTGTCGGGCGACCGAGGGGCGAGCGAGGGGTAGTAGATTTCTCCCCTCCCAATGTCTAAATTGGTTCTTGCGTTCTAACCTCACACTACCCCTAGCGTTACCACCTAGAAAATCTTTCTAAGGAGCCCGTTTGCCGTGATTGAAATCGATCTAAAGAAGCTGTTCGACCGACTGAGTCCGATCGCATGCAAGGGGCTTGAATATGCGACTTCATTATGTATGACGCGCGCCAACTACAACGTCGAAGTAGAACACTGGTTGTTTAAACTACTCGATCAGGCTGATTCCGACTTCGTTCGCATCCTGGAGTCTTATGAAGTCGATCTCGCTAAACTGCAAACCGATTTAACGCGGAGTTTAGATCGGCTTCGAACCGGAAACGCCAAATCACCTGCGCTCAGCCCTGATATTCTCGATCTTACAAAGGAGGCTTGGACCCTGGCGTCGATCGACTATGGAGTTGCACAAATCCGCTCTGGACACTTGTTGATCGCACTCCTGTGCCATGAATCGCTCCGTCGTGAAGTATTAGGGGTGAGCTTGGAGTTCGAAAAAATTTCCGCACCGGCCCTTCGAAAATCCTTAAATGAGATCTGCGCCGATACCGCAGAAGATCGAGAGACAGGGCGCCTTCTCAGCGCCGCGGGCTCCGCATCGGGAGGTGGGCAGGCGCGTGAGGGTGGTCGCCCTCAATCCACTCCGGCTCTCGACCAATTCACGATCGATCTCACCGCTCGGGCCCGCGATGGCAAAATCGATGCCGTCCTCGGTCGAGACAACGAGATCCGACAGGTCATCGATATCCTGATGCGCCGGCGACAAAACAACCCGATTCTGACAGGGGAAGCGGGGGTTGGAAAAACGGCGGTCGCGGAAGGGTTTGCGCTTCGCATCGCGGCGGGAGATGTTCCCGACCCTTTGAAGGATGTCGCCCTCCGTACGCTCGATCTCGGCCTACTCCAAGCAGGCGCCGGGGTGAAAGGGGAATTCGAAAACCGACTCAAATCGGTAATCGAAGAAGTGAAAGGCTCCCCCAAGCCCATCATTTTGTTCATCGATGAAGCCCACACGCTCATCGGCGCAGGGGGCTCGGCCGGCCAAGGAGATGCCGCCAATCTCCTGAAGCCAGCTCTGGCTCGAGGAGAACTGCGAACCCTCGCAGCAACGACCTGGGCAGAATACAAGAAGTACTTCGAGCGAGACGCGGCGCTAGCCCGACGCTTTCAAGTCGTCAAAGTAGAAGAGCCATCCGAAGAGGTTGCGATCGATATGGTGCGCGGTCTGACGAAGACTCTCGAGTCGCATCACAAAGTTGCGATCCTCGATGAAGCGATCGTGGATGCCGTCAAACTTTCCAGTCGCTACATCAGCGGAAGACAGCTTCCCGATAAAGCGATCAGCCTCATCGACACGACGTGTGCTCGGATCAACCTCAGTCAGTCTTCCAAACCACCGACGATCGAAGACACGCAGCGAAAGCGAGACCAGCTTTCCTTATCTCGCGACATTCTGCAAAGAGAAGAGATCACCGGTGCCGACCACTCAGCCCGCTTGGAGCGGGTGGAAGCTGACTTGCAACGAGTCGATGAAGATCTCCAAACTCTCGAGGCCAAGTGGGAGGGAGAGAAAGAGCTTGTTGCGAAGATTCACGAGCTTACCGAAACGCTTCAAGGGGGGGCGGAGCTCCCCGCGGAGGAGGTCGCCGAGAAGAAGACTCAGCTAAGTGCATTGAAGAAGCAGCTCGCGGATTCTCAAGGAGAAACCCCTCTGGTGCATCCGTTTGTTGATCGGAACGCGATCGCCGAAACCGTCGCGGCGTGGACCGGGATTCCGGTAGGTCGGATGATGACCGACCAAATCAACACGGTCCTCAATTTGAAGCCCGAACTGGAGAAACAAGTCGTCGGGCAAGGGCATGCGCTCCAGTTGATCGCCGAAGCGATCCGCACTTCGAGAGCACAACTGAACGATCCAGGGAAACCGATCGGCGTCTTCATGCTTGCGGGAACCAGCGGTGTTGGAAAAACGGAGACCGCCGTCGCGCTGGCTCAGCTCCTTTACGGCGGGGAGCAAAACATGACCGTGATCAACATGTCGGAGTTCAAAGAAGAGCACAAAGTCTCCCAGTTGATGGGAGCTCCTCCGGGGTACGTTGGATATGGGGAGGGTGGAGTCCTCACCGAAGCGGTTCGCAGGAAACCCTACAGCGTGATCTTGCTCGATGAAATGGAAAAGGCCCATCCAGGGGTTCAAGACATTTTCTACCAGGTGTTTGACAAGGGGAACATGAAGGATGGGGAGGGGCGAGACATCGATTTCAAGAATACGTTGATCCTGATGACGACGAACGCTGGAACCGACGTCATCAAAGGGCTCTGTTCCGACCCGGATACGATTCCCGAGCCCGAGGACTTTATGAGCGCCATCTTTCCCGAGTTGCTCAAGACATTCAAACCTGCGTTCATGGGACGCCTTTCGTTGATCCCCTACTACCCGCTGAGCATGGAGGTGATCCGCAAGATCACAGTTCTCAAGCTAGAAAAGATACGGAAACGGATCCGCGCCCATTACGATGCGGAGATGACTTACTCGGACCAAGTCATCAAGACCATTGTCGATCGTTGCAAGGAAGTCGATACCGGCGCACGCAACATCGACCACATCGTCACGAAAAC
>CAYMXM010000678.1:0-2803 GCA_964394065.1 uncultured Pirellula sp.
GGCCTCGCTTACGCGTCGGCCAAACTCCCCAAACACTTTATGTTCGCGCCGATGCCGGCTAATGGCTGTAATCCCTTCGGGATACCAGAGGACGCAAAGCTAATCCTTGAGTTCTTCCCTGCGTCTCTGCGCCCCCGGGTCTCGGCGTTGAATTTCAAAACGAATACTACCCCCGATTCGTAAGATTCGTTCGATTCGTGGTTCTCTCTTCTTCCTCAAGCCTCGAGCCTCGAGCCTCACCCCTCAAGCCTGTTCAAACCGTCTCCGGAGGCCTTGCGGTCTTCCGCAAACATTAACTTATACTTCACAGCGTTGCTTGGTGTGGAGGGTGATATCTCATGGGATCCGTGGTTAGAATTGGGGCTTATTCGGTTTTGCGTTTGACTACACACTTTTGGAGGATTACGACGTGACTTGGTCACTCCAACTTTGGAATCCCACCCTTTTTGCCGCAAAATGCCTAACCCTTGTGCTGGGGTTCGCTCTTTGCTTTGCCATTCCTCTCTCCAATTGGCTTCACGCGCAGGAGAACGCAAAGGATGCTTCAACGAACAGGGCATCGTCTCTCTTCACAACCCGCTTCAAAGGGGCAGAGCTAAAACTCCCGGACGGCCAAGACAGTTTCCACTTCGTGGTCTACGGGGATCGAACAGGGGGAGTTCCGGAAGGACTCAAGGTTCTCGCCAAAGCCGTCGAAGACACGAACCTTCTCGCCCCCGACCTGGTGATGACGGTCGGAGATTTGGTCCAAGGTTACAACGATACCCCGCAATGGCTCGAGCAAGCTGCTGAATACAAAGAGATCATGAACCGACTCAACATGCGTTGGTTTCCGGTCGCAGGAAATCATGATGTCTACTGGCGAGGGGAGGGGGAGCCCCCCCAAGGGCAACATGAGTCGAACTACGAAAAGCATTTCGGCCCCCTTTGGTACACCTTCCGGCACAAGAATGCTGGGTTCATTGTCCTCTTCGCCGACGAAGGTGATCGGACGAACAATGAGAAAGGGTTTGGGGAAGCCCGGCTTCAAAACATGAGTGAAGAGCAACTCGATTTCCTTAAGAAGGCGCTCAAGTCCCACGCCGATGCAGACCATGTCTTCGTCTTCCTACACCACCCTCGCTGGATCGGAGGTGGATACACCGGGAGCAACTGGAATGTCGTTCATAACCTCTTCAAGGAAGCGGGGAATGTCTCCGCCGTTTTCGCCGGGCATATTCACTCGATGCGCGGTGATGGAGTGAAGGATGGTATCCGCTATATGACGCTGGCGACCACCGGCGGAAACCTCTCCGCTGACATCCCTGTCGCAGGGCTCTTGCATCATATCAATGTTGTCCGCGTCCGCGATAAAGAGTTCAGCGTTGCATCGTTACCAGTTGGAGCGACCTTCGACCCGGCGAAGTTCACGCAATCTTACCTGGATGGAATTCGAAAGGTTCGGGACATCGGGTCCATCGAAACCTCCAACGACGTGATACTCAATCCAGATAGCTCTGCGCAGGGTAAAGTCGCTTACCAGTTTAAAAACGACTCTCCCTACACGGTTCAGCTCAAGTTGGCGATCGACTCGGTTTTGCAAGATTGGCATGGAACCTCCTCTTCCCCAAGCGTCGAACTCGCCCCTGGTGCTTCAACCAACGTGGCGTATTTCATCCAGCGACTCGCAGGCCCTAGCGACAAAGTTTCGACTCCCGTCCTGACGGTGGTGAAGTCCTTTGTGGCTGCCGGCGAAGAGGCTCCAGTAACACTCCCAACGGAACGAACTCCGATCCCGATGAAGCTCTCCTCGGTTCCTGCCGACTATTTCCAAGGGACCGAGAACCGAAGCTTGGTCGTGAAAAATCTACGGCAAGCGCTTCGGATCGAGTCGGAAAACGTGAAGATAGCGGATGGCCCGTTCACCGTGGAAGGATGGTTCAATCCCGACCAGCTCTTCGGATCGAGAGGGGCGGTTGCTAAGGCACAAGGGAGCGAATTCGCGATCTTCATCAATGATGGAAAGCCGCAGTTCGATGTCCACTTGAACGGCAAATACGTTTCTGCGAAATCCCCGGAAGCGATTCCGCTTCAGAAGTGGACTCACCTAGCAGGTGTTTACGATGGGAAGTCGGTTTCGATCTTCGTCAACGGAAAGAAGGTAGCGGAAAAGGTGGGGAGCGGCAAACGGACTCCGAACAGCTTGCCTCTTTATGTCGGTGCGGATCCGAATGTGGCCGGCCTTCCTACCAGACCCTTCCTCGGTAAGATCGACGAGGTTCGGATCACCAACCGCGCGGTCTATAAGGAAGATTTCGTTCCCGAAAGGAGACTCCTTCCGATCGCGGATACGGTACTCATGCTCAACCTAGACCGAACCTTCGGCCCCTTCCTGCTCGACCAAAGCAACTCAGCTACCCACACGACGTTGACCGATGGTGCCGAGCTACAAGGGGTGCTGGCACCGTAGGAAGTTTGAAGTAGGAAGTTCGAAGTTTGAAATGGGAGCGTCCATGGTGAACGGAATTCATTCCGTTAAACAACGCTTCCAGGAGAAGGCTTTGGGCTTTGGATTTTAGGCTATAGGAAGAGGTAACTTTCTTTTCTCTTTCGTTCGACGCGCAAGCGAGGCCCGGAAATCACAACCCGTGGCGTAAGCGAGGGACAGCGCTGGCAACCAGGCATCCAATGCGAGGGTTTCGCAGCACGCCCTTTGCGCTCCTTGAAACCGATCCAACCTGGATGACAAAAGGAATGCCCCGTAAGAGGTCCGGTTTTCAATCGCGTAGCGATGGCAGCACCTAGCCGTGGGCGTAAGCCCACG
>CAYMXM010000679.1:0-2790 GCA_964394065.1 uncultured Pirellula sp.
CACTCCTACCCCTCACCCCCAGCCCCTCTCCCCGAAGCGGGGCGAGGGGAGCAGAACTCTAAAGCGCAACGCGTGCTAGGACGCCAAAGCGGTGTCTGGTGGGGACAAACCCCATCCAGACAAGAAGCATTTCCCAGGGAAAAATGCGTCACAGCGTTGCCTACCGGGGCTACCAAAAACATGGCCATTTTAAACTCGACACATCCATCCCAGGTCTCCCAGCACGCCCTTCGTGCCTCAGGGACGTGCCACCCGACGTCTGAGAAATTCTCGACAGGGGCTACGTGTACTCGCGACGGTGTCCCTGGCTAACGCCACGGGTTGTGATTGGAAGACGCTTCGCGTCCCCCAATCAATCACTCCCCCGACTCTTCCGATTTATTCTTATCCTTCGATTCGCTCGGTGGATCGGATTGGAAACTTTCGAAATCGTTTTCATCTAGCGATTCGTCCGCGAGATCCTCCTCGAGGGCTCCGACCTCGATCGCGGCGATGCGATCTCGGATCTTGCTCGCTTCTTCATATTCCTCCCGCTTCACCGCACCTCGCATCTCTTCACGAAGCTGGGATAGGAGCCGTTGGCGTTCCGGGGAGCCGTGGCGATTTTGAGGGGCTTTACCAGTATGCTCGAGCGCTCCGTGGATGTTGACGAGCAACGGGATAAGGTCTTCTTCGAAAACGACATAGTCATAGGCGCAACCAAGCCGGCCACCTTTTCGAAACTCGGCAAAGGTCATCCCGCAAACCGGGCAGGTTTTCTTGTCGCTCTCCGCTAGCTCCTCTACGGCCTTCTCCATGTTCAACTGCTTGGAGAGAATCGTAGACAATGCCGAGGCGGGCGAGGCGGCGTCTCCCGAAAGAAAAACTCGCGCGTGCTCCTCGCAAAGATGAAGGACTTTCGGGCCGTCCGGCTCGGTGAGCTCGGTGATGTGGAAGGTGGCGGGTTTCTCGCAGTGCTGGCACTTCATCTGTGGATTTCTCTCGCTAACGGTTCGCGACTTGATCGTTCGTTGGTAGTATAAGCATCTGGGTCCAATCAGGCGATGCGGTTGGACAACCAAGTAAGCGGCGATTCGAAAGCAATTTTACGGAATGACCACATTTCCTACCACTGAAGAGTTTGAAACCCTCGCTCGGGACCACGATCTCGTCCCCGTATGGAAGCGACTCCTCAGCGACCACCTAACCCCTGTCACCGCGTTCAAACAGCTGGACGACGGGACGAGTTCCGCTTGCCTTTTTGAAAGTGTGGTGGGTGGGGAAAAAATCGGACGCTACAGCTTCATCGCCATCCACCCTCGCGCCCGAATCACGGCGACGCGGAACGAAGTACAGTGGACCGAAAATGGGGAAACGATAGAGCAAACCGTCGCCGATCCCTTGGCCTTTCTTCACGATAAGGTCATCGGATTTAACGTCGCTACCCCCGCAGGGCTCCCCCCCTTCGTCGGAGGGGCGATCGGTTTCGCAGGATATGATGTGATTCGCTATGTCGAGAATCTCCCCAACGCTCCTGCTGACGATCGGAATCTTCCCGATCTCGACTTCGGGATCTACGACCAACTCATCGTCTTTGACAACGTCCATAAAACCGTCCTGGTCGTTCGACTCGTCTCGGTCCCGAGCGATAAGGATCTCGAAAAGACGCGGAGCGCGTACGAAGAAGCCAACCAGTGTATTGAGGAAACGATCTCCAAGCTCCGAAAGCCTCTTCCCCAAACCTGCGTCGATGAAATCGATACGGCCAACGTGGTACCCGAGGTTCCGAAATCGAACTTCACCCGCCAAGGATTCGAAGATGCGGTTCTCAAGTGCCGTGAGTACATCCATGCCGGGGATATCTTTCAAGTTGTCTTGAGCCAGCGTTTCGAAGTCGAAGGGACGAGCGATCCCTTTGAGATCTACCGAACATTGCGCGTGGTGAACCCTAGCCCCTTCATGTTTTTCGTCCGAACTCCCTCCTGCACGTTGATCGGAAGCAGCCCAGAAGTCATGGCCCGCGTTTACGATCGAGTCGCGACGGTGCGCCCACTGGCGGGGACACGACCGCGTGGCAAATCGGCGGAGGAGGATCGCAAGTTGGCCGAGGAATTACTCGCCGATCCGAAGGAACGGGCGGAACATGTGATGCTCGTCGACTTGGGACGAAACGATATCGGTCGCGTTGCGAAATTCGGCTCGGTTCGATTGAGCGACTTGATGGTGGTCGAACACTATTCGCACGTGATGCATATCTCTTCGAACGTCACGGGGGAACTCCGGGACGATTGCGATGCGATGGATGCGTTTAAGTCTTGTTTACCTGCAGGGACCGTGAGTGGAGCCCCTAAAGTTCGCGCGATGGAGATTATCGATGAACTGGAGCCGACCCGCCGAGGCCCCTACGCCGGCGCGGTGGGCTATTTCGACTACCGAGGAAACATGGACACCTGCATCACCCTCCGAACGATGGTGATCTGCAATGGCAAGATCTACATCCAAGCCGGAGCTGGCCTCGTCGCCGATAGCGACCCAGCTAGTGAATACATGGAAACGCTCAACAAAGCCAAAGCAAGCCTAACGGCTGTTGAAATAACCAAACAAAGATTGAACAGTGTGTCGCGAAGCGACGGCGCATAGTAGCGGTAGGGCGCAAGCCTGGGCTGTCAAAAGTTGGTATTGTGAGGGATTGGCTTTGCGCAAGCCTTGTTCCCAAAATTAGTGGTGATTGCACTTCATTACAATGTTCCCTTCTGGAGCCCGGAGCGACGGTCTTATTTTGGGTCAATAACCGAATCGCAAAATTGGTAA
>CAYMXM010000680.1:0-2778 GCA_964394065.1 uncultured Pirellula sp.
TCCGCTCCCCTCGCCCCGCTTCGGGGAGAGGGGCTGGGGGTGAGGGGTTGAAGTGAGATCTAACTAAGCCATTGTTTACTAAACCGCTGCCCCCTCATCCCCAGCCCTTCTCCCCCAAAGGGGGCGAAGGGAGCCGAAATCTTAAGTGCGCCGCGATCTCTAGCTCGTTCAAATCGGGAAGTTATTTCGGGACAATTCCTAAAAGATGCGGGAGTGCCTAAAAGCATCACACCCTTCGTTCCTCAGGGACGTGCCACCCAACCTCACCACCAAACCGCAGCTATTTTTCAACCCAACTGCCCAATTTACCGGCGCTGTGTTACGCCAGGCTCAGACGGTGCCTGATTGTTAGAGCGATACAAAGAGCCAGAAGAAGCGTTGCGTTGCGAACCGAGGGCCCCCCCCGGTGGATTTAGGGAGGCGTTGTAGTTCGGGGGGGAATAACTCGAAGGGTTGTTATAGTTCGAGCCGCTATAGTTCGGAGCTTGGTAGTTCCCCATCGTTCCTTGCTGCTGAGTTTGATTCGCGATGGTGGGATAGTTGGAATCGTAGCCGTGAATCAGGTTCGCACCCAATTGCGAGTTGGCTCCACTATTCGCGGGAGGTTGCTGCGTGTAGAGAGGTTGTTGTTGCGAAACGTAGTTCGCATTGTATTGCGAGTTGTATTGTTGTTGATATTGCTGCGAGTAATCCACCGGCGGGACCGTCGAGCTTGGAGTGGTATTGGTAGATGCAAAGCGGGGAGCTTGACTCGCAGCCTGCACCGTGCCCCACCATTGCCAAAGGGACTTGGAAAAGGCTTCCGCAAGATCGTTGTTGTCATAGCCAGCGGGAACATTCTGAGCTCCGTAGCTTGGCCCCGGAACGACATAGACAACGGGATAGGGGGAAGAAGGCTGCGAATAAGGATATTGGGGAGGTGGGTACTGCTGTTGTTGACCGGCAGTGGTAGAACCGTAGTAGGAGTGCGAATTGTAGGTGTTCGTGGAAGGGTAAGGAGAAGCAGTATTTAGGGAAGCAGAAGTCTGAATAAGGGGTTTCGCTGGGGCCGTTTGAGTCGGAACAGGGCCACCGAGAAGAAAGGAGAGGATGTTAGGGTTGATGCCAATCAATCCGAGGGCGAGGAATCCCAACTCCGCCCAGTAGAACCTGGCGTTCTTTCTTCGGGGGTTGGTGAAACTCATCGATCCATCATCCTTCAATCAGTTCTTACATGATCTCCATAGTCAGCCTTCTGCAGAAAGGCTTCTAGGGGCGATACTAGCGAATAGTCCCCGGCAAACTCCAGGTCAGTTGGAAGCGAAATTGGGAATTCCAAGAAATTTCGAACCCAGACGCTCGCCTTATTCCCGAAAGGCATAGATCGCTTCGCGGGTTCGGACTAAAAGAGTCTTCCCGACTGCGACGGGATTTGCCATGCTTCCTGCAGGGAGGGTGTTGACCGCGAGCACGTCACCTTCGGTGTTGACGACGTGCGATTTCCCTTGTTCGTCGAAACTGTAGATGCGACCTCCCGCGTAGATCGGGGAACTGCTAAAGTCCCCGCCGAGCCTCTTTTGCCAGACGGTTTCTCCGGTTGTCTTGTCAATCGCAGAGATAACTCCCCGATCCTCCACCGTGTAGATCCGGTCTGCGATCAACAGTGGAGAAGGCTTTCCACCGATCGCGCGGCTTGCAATCCAATGGACCCCCGAATCGGTGATATCTCCGCGCGCGTCCGGGGAGATGGCGACCAGTTTGGCGCGACTGACTCCGGTCGTGGAGAAAACCCATTTTCCATCGAAGAGTGGACGGATCGCGGCCGAGTGCTCCTTGTGCCGTATTCTCCAAAGCTCTTTACCATCCACAGGATCGTAAGCGAGAATCGCCATGGCAGCTGGGCTGATCAGTTGCAACTCTTTGGCAGAACCATTCTCGACTTCGATCACATGAGGAGTCCCGTAGGCTTTCTTCAAGTCACCGTTGTCGGTCCCGTACTCGATCGTACGATCCTGCTTCCAAAGGGTATCTCCCGTTTTTCGATCGAGTGCGATTAGATACTGATAGTCGTACCCATCCATATGAAAGATGAGGGAGTTTCGAAACAGGATCGGAGAGGCTCCAGCACCTCGATAGTGATTGCAAGGAAGATCGCGCCGCTCCCAAATCTTCTCTCCTGTCTCTCGATTCAAGCATGCAGTTCCATAAGCGCCAAAACTGACAAAGAGATGGTTCTGGTCCAGTATCGGCGTCGGCGACCCATACGAGTTGAACTCGTGATAGTCCTCCTGGACCTCGGTGTTCGTAAAGATAACGCGATCCCAGACAATCTTTCCGGTCTCGAACTCGATGCAGAGAGCCGACATCGTTTTCCCATCTTCGGTGGCGTTGGTCAACCAGATGTGATTTCCCCAGACGACCGGGGAGGACCAAGCCTTCCCGGGGATTGTGGTTTTCCAAGCGACATTCTTCTCTTCCCCCCATTCGATCGGGGGATTGGCATCAGGAAGCGCAAAACCGTCCCCTCGGGGGCCTCGATACTGGGGCCAAAAATTCTCACCCGCACTCGCAACCTCCTCGTTCGACCAAGCCCACAAATAATCCCATTTGCCCACGGAAGAGTCTGAAGACTTGATCGTTGTCTCCTCACCTAGGGCTTCCCCCCCTTTATCGGTCCTTGATACGACCGAGAAGGATAGAAACGCGACAACTCCCAATCCGAAGATCGATCCCTTCCAGGGTAAGACTCGTTTCTCAAACATACGATCGTTGCTGCGGTTGAAAGGATGCGAAGGGGTG
>CAYMXM010000681.1:0-2775 GCA_964394065.1 uncultured Pirellula sp.
GCCCTTCGTGCCTCAGGGACGTGCCACCCGACACCTGAGATATTCCCGACAAGGGTTACGTGCACTCGCGGCGCTGTCCCTCCCTTACGCCACGGGTTGTGATGGGGGGACGCTTCGCGTCCGCCCCCTTAATACCGATGCGCCAGGGCGGGTTCGCCCTACCGCAACGATCCACTGCTTAACAGCGAACCACTTTCTACACAATTCACTTCACCTCAAAAAACTCATTGGCCCTAACCAATTGAAACTGAGCCATTCGGTCCCCGATGATCTGCAAGTCCTTCTTGTCCTCTGCGTCGAATCGTTCCTTGATCAGCAGGCGAGCGGTAACGACCTCCGACACTCCATTCACGTTGGCAATCCGCTTCGTCTCGATCGGAAGAAGGTTTGCATCCCTCAAGTGTTCGTTAAGCCTCAAACGGAGCTGAGGGGGTTTGTAGGGAGGGAAGACCGCTGCTAGCTTGGTCGTCGCATCGGCGAACTCTCCATAGCGAACCGCCATCACGGGAACCGGTGGCTTTTTAATGAATGTTTGATACGTCACCGAGTTGTCGTCGAAGAAGACGGACATGGCTCCCGCCCCATTATGATCAGCCTCTCTTCTCGCGGTAATTTTGCTTTCCCCTACCTGCGCGAGCAACTCCTTCACCATCGTTTCGATCGTCGCGAGTTCGACAATCGTCAGAGTCCTTTTTGCTGTGTTCAAGGCGCTGAGCGTGCCATCGGTGTAGTCCAGGACCGTTACGCGATCACCGCGGGTGTCGATCTCGATCGTCTGCGTCTCCGTGAACAGCGTTTTGAACTGAGCGACAGGGGGCTTGGACTCGTCGGTGTAAATATCAACATCGATCCTAAACCCATAAGTGCTGGCAGGGGAGGCTGTTTGTTTGAAGCTAACAGGGGAGGTCTCTTGAGCTAGCATCGGAAAGTTTTGAGTGAGTAGTAGGGTGGTGACGAAAAGCAAGCCCCCGAAAAGGTGCCGGAGAGAACGGATACGGATCATCACTTCCTCGTCGTTAAAGGTTGGTTGGTAAAAGAGGGTATGGTTTTTGCTCCCCTCGCCCCGCTTCGGGGAGATGGGCTGGGAGTGGCCTGACGCATCGGCGGTAAGGGGATGGACGCGAAGCGTCCCCTCCATCACAACCCGTGGCGTAAGCGAGGGACAGTGTCGCGAGTGCACGTTGCCTCTTGTCGGGAATGTCTCAGGCGCCGGGTGGCGTGCCCCTGGGGCACGAAGGACGTGCTGTGAGACCTCGGATGGATTTGGTTGCCAACGCTGTCCCTCGCTTACCCCACGGGTTGTGATTTTCGGGCCTCGCCTAAAACCCGATGGACGATATCGCCGCTTCATTCGCTACATCGGTCGCCGGATCGTAGGGATAAAACGTTCTCGAAATTCGCTTCGCGAGGGTCATCAAGTAGACGCGACGGAAAGTAGCTTCGTCAAAATCGGTGACAGGAGCTCCGTTTACAGGATAGATAAACTCGGGGAAGACTTTACGAAAAACCTCTTCGGTACCATCTTTGCATTTGTAGACAGTAACGGTTGAGGAGCATTTCCCTTTGTAAAGGGTCTTTCCTTCGTACAGCTTCAAGTCCCCTACATCGACGTTGATCACATAGTCCGCACCGAGTCGCGTACCGATCATGGTCGGGTCGACTTGGCCGAGTTGCTGGTCTTGAACAAGTCGTTGCACCTCATCCTGTCCGACCATCTTGATCTTCTTCACGTTTTTCTGCAGAAGTAGATTCATGTTCTGCGAAAGAACCAAACTGGTCGCGTCGGAGGTATGGACTCCGTTGTTGCTGACGAGAACAGCAACTTTCTTTTCGACTAATCCATCGTATTCCGCTGGATCGTCTCGCCCGTTCAACACGTAGAGCATATGCGCCATATATCGCACGCATCCTGCGTTGGTGATGAGCAATGCGACCAGAAGGAATAGAAGAGTCGCATTCGGTGGAAAAACGCTTAATCCATGCGTTGGTGTGTGTCGCATTCAGGCATCCCATCCTGTCGCTGATTTAAGTTGAAACGGGGCGTAGTCGCTTCTTATAGGAAACCGCGGCGCCAGACGCTATCCCAACTTGAAGAACGAAATCCAATGGATGAACGCAACGACGAGAGCGGCAATGAACATAGCAGCCGAAAACCGACTAAACCACGCGGAAGGGGTCGTTTGGGACGTAATCCCCATCCAGAGAAAAACGGGGATGCTTAGCAATGCCTGCATCAGGAGAAGGACACCCCCAGGATTCGCGTGGAGTGCCTCCTCCAGACGACCGTCCATCGCCAAAGCCCACGAGGTGGTCATTCCGCAGGAAGGGCATCGGATTTCCATGAGCCGTAACCAAACGCAGCGAGGCATTCCCAATTGCTGGTGCGTGCCGATCCCCGACGCCGAAGGCTCCAGAACCGTTGCCGTCAACACTAAAAGCAAAAGAGCCATGGCGGATGCGAACGCGGCTCGCCGCATCATCGGGGATAACAAAAATGGTGGTTCTGACATGATGAAGTAATTGTATTTCGTAGTTTACTCGTAGGGTGTGTGAAGTGGTCGCTGCTTCCACCTCAGCTCCAAATCGCACCCCAACTATCTTTCCCGGTTCGATAACCTTCGCCCCTAAAGCGACCACGTAACACACCGGAGTAGATGTAACCCTCCCCTCTGGAGTGGCCTGACGCATCGGTGTTAAGAGGTAGGACGCGAAGCGTCCTGCCATCACAACCCGTGGCGTTAGCGAGGGATAGCGTCGCGAGTGCACGTAGCCCTT
>CAYMXM010000682.1:0-2760 GCA_964394065.1 uncultured Pirellula sp.
CTAACACTCCTACCCCTCACCCCCGGCCCCTCTCCCCGAAGCGGGGCGAGGGGAGTCGAAGCCCTCTTCTTCCTCAAGTCTCAAGCCTTCCCCCCTCAAGCCTGGCACGGTGTGTTTCGTGGTCGCTTTGGGTGCGAAGGTGATTGCAATAGACACTATGGTTGTTATGCGATTTGCCCTTCCGCGGAAGGTACATTTTTGTACACTTTCCCCTCTGTATTCTGGTGAAAAGTACTGCAAAACCGGTTTTTTGTACGGTTCTGTGTTGGCCAGAAAGGGCAGATTTTTAAACCTTTGTTGTCCCTCCGCCTGCCGGGAGGACACGACGCTGAGTGAAGTATGGACCTATCAAATCTACGCAATATCGGTATCAGTGCACACATCGACTCCGGAAAAACAACCCTCAGCGAGCGAATTCTTTTCTACGCAGGCCGAATCCACAAGATTGAAGAAGTCAAAGGGGACGGTGACGGCGCGACGATGGACTTTATGGAGCTCGAAAAGGAGCGCGGTATTACGATCGCTTCCGCTGCGACCTCCCTCAATTGGAAAGGGACTTCGATCAATTTGATCGACACCCCGGGCCACGTGGACTTTACCATCGAAGTGGAGCGTTCCCTCCGTGTTCTCGACGGTGCCGTCCTCGTTCTCTGCTCGGTTGGTGGTGTTCAAAGCCAATCCTTGACCGTCGACCGCCAAATGCGCCGATATGGCATTCCACGTCTCGCGTTCATCAACAAGATGGACCGAACCGGTGCGGATGCGTACCGTGTAACGCAGATGGTGCGCGACAAGCTCAATGCGGATGCGGTCATGATGCAAATTCCGATCGGAGCGGGAGAGACCTTCGAAGGGGTCATCGATTTGGTCAACCTCAAGGCTTACTACTTCGAAGGTAAGGATGGAGAGACGATCCGCGAAGAGGAAATCCCCGCTGGATATACCGAAAAGGCGGCTGAGATGCGTCAAAAGATGCTCGAGGCCCTCGCGATGTACAACGACGAGTTGATGGAACTCCTTCTCAGCGAAGAAGAAGTCCCCCTCGACCTGATCTACAAAGTCTGCAAAGAAGCGACCCAGTCGCTCCGAATCACCCCTGTTTTCTGTGGCAGTGCTTACAAGAACAAGGGTGTGCAGCTGCTCCTCGACAACGTGATTCGCTACCTCCCCAACCCAACCGAGCGTGAGATCACCGCTCGCAAGGTGGGTGACGAGACTGTGAAGATGAGTCTCAAACCGGAACCGAACCTTCCGTTCGTCGGTATGGCGTTCAAGATCGTGGAGGATCCCTTTGGTCAACTCACGTTCTTGCGCATCTACCAAGGGAAGATCGAAAAGGGGGAAATGTACATCAACCAGCGAACTGGCAAAAAGGACCGCTTCAGTCGAATCGTCAAGATGCACGCCGAAAAGCGAGAGGAAATCGAAGCTGCGGAAGCGGGGGATATCGTCGCGATCATGGGGATCGATTGCGCATCTGGGGAAACCTACGCCAACGATCGCGACTATTGCACCTTGGAATCGATGTACGTTCCCGAGCCGGTGATCAAGGTTGCTGTCACTCCAGCGAGCCGCGCCGATGCGGACAAGATGAGCAAGGCCCTCAACCGCTTCCGCAAGGAAGACCCGACCTTCCAGGTCTACAACGACGAGGAAACCAGCGAAACGATCATCTGCGGGATGGGTGAGCTTCACCTTGATATCTACGTCGAACGTATGCGACGAGAGTACAAGGTAGAGGTCAACGTCGGTGCGCCGAAGGTCAGCTACCGCGAAGCCCCAGGCCAAGAAAAAGAGTTCGATTACAAGCACCGTAAGCAAACCGGGGGATCCGGTCAGTACGCTCACATCAAGGGCAAGCTATCGCCGATCGATGCGGAAGGGGAAGCGAACTTCGTATTCGAAGATCACGTTACCGGGGGACGTATTCCTAAGCAGTTCATCGCCCCTGTTGAGAAGGGATTCCGCGATTCGATGGCGAAGGGGCCGTTGGCAGATTTCCCTGTCGTCGGCGTGAAGATGGACCTCATCGACGGTAGCTACCACGACGTTGACTCGAGCGAGCGTGCGTTCTATATCGCGGCTTGCGATTGCTTCCGTGAAACGATGCGAGCTTCCAGCCCGGTCCTTCTTGAGCCGATCATGCGATGCGATATCGAATGCCCCGAGAACGATCAAGGTTCCGTGGTAGGGGACATCATTTCTCGACGTGGTTTGGTAACCCAAACCGACGCTCGCGACAATGTTTCCTACATCACAGCAGAAGTTCCTTTGGCAAACACCTTCGGCTATGCAACGGACCTCCGAAGCATGACGAAGGGGCAAGGAACCTTCGCGATGGAGCTAGCCAAGTACTCTGTCGTGCCTCGCAACCTGCAGGACGATATTATCTCCGAACGGAAAAAGCAACTCGCGGCACGAGCGTAGTGCGGCCTGACGTATCGTTGTTAAGGGGGCGGACGCGAAGCGTCCCCCCCAATCACAACCCGACGCGTTAGCGAGGGACTGCGGTGCCAGTCGTAGTCGTAGGGTGTGTGAAGTGGTCGCGGCTTCCATCTCTGATCGAGATCGCGCATCAACTATCTTTTCTATCTCAATTACCCTCGCACCCAAAGCGACCACGGAACACACCGGAAGCGTAGTTGGCGCCATCAAGTTCTAAACTTGGTTTTTGTTTCTGGCGATTCTACCACTCACCCTCGGCTTGGCCTGACGCATCGGCGCGAATACAAAGTGTTTGGGTAGTTTGGCCGACGCGTA
>CAYMXM010000683.1:0-2755 GCA_964394065.1 uncultured Pirellula sp.
CGGCCCCTCTCCCCGAAGCGGGGCGAGGGGAGCAGAACTCTAAAGCGCGACGCGTGCTAGGGCGCCAAGCCGAACCTATCAGGAACAAGGTGCCGATTGGCTTACCAGCCCCATATGTCGTAAAATCTAGGTATGGAGCCACTACTTGGTTCCAACAAAGTTCACGATCAGATAGACGACCTGCTGCTTACGGGGAAGGCTCAGACTGCGCTTGAGGCTGAGGCGATGTTCCTCAACACTCATCTTCCCGAAGGTCTTGCTATTAAAGGAGGGATTCTCACCAACTTGGTCTAAAGCCAAGCTGCATCAGTTATTCGGTCAGAACAGACGAAACGGAAACCGTCTCCGAAGATTCGCACTCCCTATCGTTACGCCGAAGACGACTCCAGTTGAGAAACTCGGCTCGCGTCGGAGATGATCATCAAATGACGACGGCTATAGCGATCAGCCCAAACTCCTCCGAGCGGGCTGAGCAGAGCTTGCGGAAGCATCACTGCGAATCCAGCCGTAGCGAGGCTGTCACGCTTCCCCTCGTATCCGTGATCTGCTCCCTAGGATCGAGCTGATCTCTCGTCCGTTTCACCCGACTCCAATTTTTTCATTTGTTCGTTGAGAAGAGTCTTCGCCCGGAGTGCCAGCATCCTGGGCATCACTCCATTCTTCGAACAATCGCACTCCTCGACACGTCGATACCACCCGCAATCGATGACACTATCCACCCTAAGGCCAGTACAGGCTCTCGGCTTATTGGATTTCCAAGGTATACCGTAAATTTGGGTAGGTTTAAGATTGTTCTTATCAAACTTGCTTGTAATCGCAATGACGAGAATGGTGCCATCGTCGTAAACCTCCGCGACCATGCACGGACGCTTCTTGCGGTTACCACCGTTCTCGTCTTCGATCTCTACTAAAACGATATCCGCAAACAATCCCAACCCCAATCACTTTACCAGCTGCAGCTGTCATCGGGGAATGGGCCACAGTGGGGAGCCAACGCATCCACTCGTTCCTTGCTGATGTGGATCTTGCTAGCTTTGCCCATCACGTAAGCGTCGTAATTCAGTGGCGAGTCGCCTTTTGCTTTCTCAATGTTCTCGTCGAGTTTCGCAAGAGTCGTCACTTCGTATCCCTCCGAAACTGCCCAGTTACAGTCGCCATCTCTTAACGCGACAGACAGCCTAATCCACCTCTCGCAAAGATCCATTATCTTCTCTTCGCGGTCGAAGTCATATGGAATCCTACCATTCGCAGTGGTTTCAACGAAATCTTCGACGAGTCTACTTATGTCTTCATACAGTTCATTTACATCACCCACGAGGACTTCGATATCTATGACTTGCATCGCTTGTTCGTGGTGGGCTTTCCAGGCTTCTGTCCCATCCTCACAATAGTCTAGTTTTTTCTCGACCAAACGCACATGGTCGAAGTACGGTAGTGCTCCACTCATTTCTGTCATACCTTTCTCCCATGCCACCGAATCTTCTCCCATCCAGACGAAGGAGAAGCCGATCCACACGGCTTTTCACACATCCTGTGTCTTAAAGTCGGCCAAAGAGGGGGAATACCCTCCTCATTTTTGAGCCGAAACTCCCAAATCCTTTTTCTGTGGGCATCTTGGTCGTCCTGTACGCTCTAAGCGAAGACGACCGCCTCACCTACTCAATAGTAATCCGTACTACCGTGTCCGTGGAGGGTCCGCAAGACAAATCTCGAATCGCCTTTCCATAGACGCCCAAACACGTAACTATCCAATCTAAAATAGGTTACGAGTCAGTTTTCTTGGAATTTATCTTAATTTCAGATGACAAAAAACTCACAAAACAGCTGCGAAATAGCTACGAAACCTTTGCGAAACAGTTGCGAAACCTGCTGCAGCAAGTGGGCGAGAGTGGCTCGTCGCCCCCTCTACCGCACGTCTGGTGCAGCCCAACAAAATCCCTTCTTACGCACCGAACGATAACGGCACGATTGGGACTTTCCATGACGCCTTTTCGGATTCTGCCGTTTCTATCAATCGGCTACCGCACAGCGAGGCCGAGTTTCTTTAACGGCCTTTGCGTGAACCTCATAGGCGGATACTAGATGCTTTATCAGGATGGGGGCGTCGGCTTGGCTTACCTTCTCCATCGGGAGCGTGAATCCCTGCGTCAATTCCTGGAGGGTTTGGGAAGTGATTCCTGGAGGAACAACTAAGCCATTGGCTTGGTACTCCCGAATGAGGACGGCGTAGCGTGCAAGAGACTCAGGGGAGCCATGCGGGCCAAGGTAGTACGCCGTCCCTTGGATCTCGCAAACAGATTGGCCGGAAATGTGGAACCGTAGAGCCGGCACCATCGCCTTTGGTCGTGCCATGAAAGCAACTCCTGTAGCAGTCGCTCAAAATCCGGAAGTGTACTGTTCGACTAGAACAGTTTTCCGGTATGAACTTCGACTTTGCAGGGTCGCACGGGGTAATCCCGGTACGCCTAGAAGTGGCGTCCGACCTGGAAAAACATTGATTTTTCTTCAATACACCCGACACGGCTCGAACGTGTAACCTTCGGTTCCGTAGACCGATGCTCTATCCAATTGAGCTACGGGTGCATGCTCTTTTTCGAGCTGACGGGGGCATTATACGGGGTTTCGGAAAAATTCCAATCCTGAAAATTGCTGGGGATTTGATAGGGGGCATGTCAGTTTTTGGGGCGAAGGGCCCTGGCTTAGCCTGGGTCGCTGCGGAGGAAGACGCTCATGCCGAAGATCTCTTCGAACAACT
>CAYMXM010000684.1:0-2745 GCA_964394065.1 uncultured Pirellula sp.
CGCTCGAACAAATTCTGTGCCGAACAGTATTGGGCCTGACCCCTTTGATCGGGCTGCATGACGAAACCACGTGCGACCTTACGAAGGAAGTTACGCAAAGAGTGCACATAAAAGAACTTAGAGACGACAGTGCCATTCAGGCCTGCCCCCCTTTGATCGCCTCATTCTTCACTAGGATCTTGTTTTGGCGATATAAACCCAGAAATCCAGTATTCGAAAAACTCGGAATCGTTCATCTCCGAAGGTATTTCAGGCCAACGTTCCTCTCCGACGATTTTGCTATAAATTTCGGAGTTTATTGCTTCGCAGGCCATTCGCAATGCATAGTCAAGATCAAATTCATCTCCATCATCACGAGACTGCGACTTCACCCAATCGATATAAGCGTCCGCGATTCCGGTTTGTGATAAATAACAATCACCAATACCTAGGCGTTTGCTTTCCGTTGAAAGATCTAGCACTTTAATGGGTGCGCAGCTTTCCTGAGAAATAGCTATCCTTGCCTTCGATAATTCTTCGTGCTTCGCTATGACTTCCGCCACGCTTAGAAAGAAAAACCGTATATTAAACGATCTAGGTTTATCCCCCATTTCGACATACCTACGTCTCATTATCCCGTAAAGTACTTCGGCTGTTCTCGCAATTACCCGTTCTTGGTGGGAAAAAAGCGCGTAAGCTTCTTCAAAATAGTCTGATTCGTGTGGCATAAAAGTCACTTCAATTTCGAAAGTTCAATGATGGGGTAGTCTTTACCATGTGGATGCTCACTGTCCAAGCCTGTCACGATTCTACCGTCTTTGAGAATCGCCAATACAGGTGATCTACCCATCGATGGTCCAGAGCTTATTGGTTTTCCCTTAAAAATTGCTACCGTTCCCGGAGTATTTGGTTGGCGTATGAAAGTAATCCCGTCCACCCTGGTAGTAAGTAGTTCTAATAGAATGGCTTTTTCTGCTGCGCCTATGTTTTGATCACGTACATTTCGAATCAATTCTGCGAGTTCCCTGTTTCCTCGCTCCATTTGAATACCGCCCGCAGGTACAATTGAAGGGCGTGCCATCGGAATAGGTCGAAGAATTCTGGCGCCTAATGCTCTGGAGATAGGATTAGGTGCCTTTGCAGACGCGAGTCCTCCCAGTGCTCCTAACCCTTGCCAAATCGTCCCATTGGGGCCGAGAAGGACATTGCACAGAGAGTTGTGGTCTCTTAAGTGCTGTTGGAGGATTGCGAGTTCTTCTGGTGTGATTGTGCCGTTATAGTATTTCAACCGAATCTCTTCTATTCGGTTGTTATATATTTGACGCCGGTCGTAGTCTGTTGCAGGCCCCATGCACGGGACTCGCGATTGTTGCTCCTGACGGCGCAGCAAATCTTGCATTAGGTCCTCGTACTCTCTTACGAGCCGCTCCGCAGTGGCTAGATCGGCATCTGTTGGCGATCCAGGCTTGTTTATCAGCGCGTCCAGGTCAGCGCGGACATCGGCGATTGTGCGCTTTAGCCCACTCGGATCGATACCATCTGTTGCTCCATTCTCCACATACCGAACCAAATTCGCGTCCCCACCGGCGAAGCCGATGGGGTCTTCGTTGAGCCAGCGGCCGAGGGTGGCGTCGTAGTAGCGGGCTCGGTTGTATTGCAGATCACTTTCATTGTCTCGTTCGCGTCCTGTAAAACCGAACAGTGATTCGACCGCGGCGTTGGTCTCGTCCACGATTCGGCCAAAGGCCTCGTAAACGATGTGATTCGCTACCGATGATTCGTCGTTGATCGCATCGTATTCAACAAGGTCTCGAACACTTCCTAAGTGATCGGTCAGAGGCCAAAGGACGTCTCCCTCAACGGACGGACTCGCAACTGCCTCTTCGGCGAGGATTTGATCGACCGCTGGTCCGTGCAAGTAGCGACCGGTGAGGTCTCCACTTTCGTCAAACCGGAGCAGGATGTGATCTCCCGCTTGACTTCGATCGGCTCGCAGGCCATCGTAAATGTAGATCTCTTGGACCGCTGGGTTACCTCCCGCACCATCGGAGTCGATCTCTTTGACGATTCGACGATTGAAAACGTCATAGACATATTGCACTTCGTGCGTGACGGCTGCGAGGCTGTTCTTGGTAACGATACCGGTCAAGCGATTTCGATGGTCCCAGGAGTACTCGATCACTTCATTCGTGATCGTATTGGTCTTGGTGAGCCGGTTTCCTTCGGAATCGTACGTATAATCGAAGAGGCCGTCGGATAGAAGTTGATTGTTGTCCCCTACGGAATAGCCACCTCCAATGCGGTTTCCGTTTTCGTCGTAGGTATACGCTTCGTCATTCGTCGTTCCACTTCGGTCCGCACCGACCAACTGCCCGAGTTCATCATAATCATAGAGGACATCCTCGCTGGAATGACCTGCGACCAAGAACTGTGTGAGCTGGTTGGCGGCGTTGTAAGCGTACTCGTAACCAGCAAGAAGAACGGAATCGTTGTCTCGATGCGCAATCTCCGAGATGCGGCCGATCGGGTCATAAGCATACTCGGTACTGGCCACCAACTTCGTTCCCGCCAGATCGGCGTAGCGTGTGATGGTTCCGAATTGATTTTGGAAGTAGGAGTCGTACGTGAAATCGACTCGTTTCTCAGCGACCGCGTTTCCACCCGATTGCCCTGATTGGGTGACGCGCGTGAGTTGCCCAAGAGTGCTGTATTGGTATTGGTTCTTCAGATCGGCCACTCCATCGATCGTGGCGGACAAGCTGGTTC
>CAYMXM010000685.1:0-2743 GCA_964394065.1 uncultured Pirellula sp.
CACTTCTACCCCTCACCCCCGGCCCCTCTCCCCGAAGCGGGGCGAGGGGAGCAGAAACCATTTTGCTTTTAACTCTGCGTCCCTCCGCGCTCCCTGCGGTTCAATGGGAGGTCCTCTCTTCCTCAAGTCTCAAGTCTCACCCCTCCAAAACAATCTCCATCGCACTTCGAAGGCTATTGTCGATTTGCCATTCTCGATGGTTTCGGTCTCCTGCGTAATTCGATATTCCACGAACGATTCGAAGCGGAACATCCGCTAGCCGGCAAGCGGCCGCAACAGCAAACCCCTCCATGTCCTCTGCGATCGCGCTCGGGAATAGCTCGATTTTGTTTTCCACTTCGTCCCCATCAGAGGATGCAGAAGTGACTGACAAGAGTTCATTCTGAGTATCCGATCCCGGGCTGAAATGAATCGTTTCACCGATTCCTGGAGGGCCTCCCCATTGCTCCCATCCGAGAGATCCCGCCGATTGAAAACCATCCCCTCCTCCAACACCGATCCCGTGGCAAGAGACTTTGGAAAACTCGCACGCGGTTCCAGGTTTGAGTTCCGTAGAATAGGAGCCGGCGATTCCAAGCAACACAACTCCGGTTGGTTGAAAACGACGAATCCATTGCATCGCTAGAATCCCTGAGACGGCTAAGCCGAATCCACATAGCTCGATCCGATCCCCTCGATCTAACCACGCACGTCGCAACTCGATCGGAATCCTCTCTCGCTCCAGCGCTGTGGGAATCAGGAGTAACTGCATCGTTGGGTTGGCTTTCTATTCAGGAAACGGACGTCTTCTCACCGTGGCCCGGGCGTCTCGCCCGGAGTTTCGAAACTGTCGTAGGGTGTGTGAAGTGGCCGCTGCTTCCATCTTAGATCGAGATAGCGACTCAATCCTCGTTTCCATTGCAATCACCTTCGCGTCTATAGCGGCCATGAAATCACAACCCGACGCGTTAGCGAGGGACAGCGCTGGCAACCACGCGTCCAATGCGAGGTCTCACAGCACGCCCTTCGTGCCTCAGGGGCGTGCCACCCGACGCCCAGAAACACTCTCGACAAGGGCCACGCTCCCTCGCGAGGCTATCCCTCGCTAACGCCACGGGTTGTGATGGTAGGACGCTCGCGTCCTCCCCCTTACCACCGATGCGTCAGGGGCCCCCAGCCCTCTCCCCGAAGCGGAGCGATGGGAGCGGAAGCATGTTTGCGCTTCGTGTATACTACCCACTTATTCTCAACAGCAACAGAAGCGGTAGTTTTACGATGTGGCGTTTACGAATAACATCCTGGGTAGGCTTGTTCGCAGTTCTGCTCTCGAACCAAACACTGATCGCCTTTCAACTCGAGAGCAAAGATACCGTATCGCAGGAAAACGCCGGTATCGTTCGTTCGCTCCTTCGCAAAAACGGAGACTCAGGAGTCCATACCTATCGGATTCCTGGGATCACGACATCCCGCGCCGGAACCTTGATCGCCGTCTTTGACTTGAGAAACCAAAACTCCCGCGATCTCCCTGGAGATATCGATGTTGGTGCGATGCGGAGCACCGATAACGGAGTTTCCTGGGGGGAAATGAAAACGATTCTCGACTTCGATGCGACCCAACCCAGCTCCAAAGGAAATGGAGTCGGTGATCCTGCCATTCTAGCCGACAGGGAAACGGGAGATCTTTTTGTTGCCGGTTTATGGTCTTATGGAGACCGAGGTTGGAACACCTCGCGAGAAGGAATGAAGCCGAACGAGACGGGGCAATTCGTGATTACCCGTAGCCGCGATGATGGGCTCACTTGGTCGGAACCGATCAACATCACTTCCCAGATCAAAGATCCCGCTTGGCATTTGCTACTGCAAGGCCCCGGCAACGGTATCCAGCTCAAAGACGGGACCCTTGTGTTCGCCGCTCAGTACATTACCCCCGATCGAAATTCTCACTCCTGCTTTATTTGGAGCGACGATCATGGTGAGCATTGGCGAATCTCCCCCTCAGCAACCAAGGGTACTCCCAAGACCTCCGAAGCTCAGATTGCAGAACTCTCGGATGGATCTCTCCTCCTTTCGATGCGCGACGAAACGAATCGAGGTAAACGCCTTTGGGCCAAGTATTCATGGAAGGAGAATCTGACGAAGGGAGAATGGTCTGAACCATGGTGGGATCTCCCCGACCCCCGATGCATGGCGAGCTTGGTGCGGCACCCATCCGGAGCCCTTCTCTTCAGCAATCCGAATTCAACCAACCAGCGGGTGGGGATGACCGTTCGAGTGAGCGAAGACGATGGAAAAACGTGGTCGGATGGGCGACTCGTCGATCCTCGCCCAAGCGCTTATTCCTGTTTGACCGTTCTCCAGGACGGACGCATTGGATTGCTTTACGAGTGTGGTGAGAAGAACGCCTACGAAACACTCAGCTTCGCAACGTTTACACTGGATTGGGCGAAATAGTAGGCTTGAGGTGTGAGGCTTGAGACTTGAGGAAGAGGGGGCTTCGCCCTTGGACTTGACCGTAGGTCAAGGAGGGATGGCCCCGGTAGGGGCGTTTAGAACCTAGGCGTGGGCCTTGGCCTGGGCTGTCAAAAAGTTGGTGTTGACATGGATTTTCGTGCAGCCATTTTAATTCCGCAGCCGCCGTTATCGTCCGACCGGGGCTCGTCCCCGTCGGACACCGCTTTGGCGCCCTAGCACGCGCAGCGCATTAAAAACTCTGCTCCCCTCGCCCCGCTTCGGCTCGTTGTACCACACATCTATGGTTATTTGC
>CAYMXM010000686.1:0-2739 GCA_964394065.1 uncultured Pirellula sp.
AGAACATATTGGCAGGTGCTCGTGAAACTAATGCTACGAGGTTGTTTATTATGCAATAACGCGGCTCCTGCCGCCGTGGTGCGAATCAAATTGTAACCGAGGAGCGTCGTCCAGAGTTCCGACCGAACCATCTCGGGAGATTTACAACGAACGTGCCCAAGGTTGAGATTGGATTTAATCGACCGAATATCCAACTCCGAGTTCCATCGGAACCCGTAGAGATCCGCGATATCCTCTTTTGTGAATTCCTTCGCATCGGTTAATGCCGTGATGATCGTGATCGTTTTTGTTCGCTTACCAGGAATAACGATTTGATATTCGATCTCACGCAACTCAAGCGTTTCGGGAATCATTGCATAGTCCTCGGGTGTCATCCATTCGGGACGCTTAGGGCGCGTCCACGTGATGATGTGATCTTTCTTTCCTAGTCGAGTGCCCCGTGTATAGCGACAGTTAGAACTCCCCAAAATTGGCCGTCAGCGACAGTTAGAATTCCTCGGCCTAAGCAATGCTAGCAAAAGGATTTAGGGATTCTAGCGACAGTTAGAATTCCCCAATCGGCTCCCACCGATTCCACTCCTTGGAAGTACCCCAGAACACACGGAGGCTTCCAATGAAAAAACCACGGGAACGAGCAAAGGTAAGAAGGCTTGTCAGCCAAGGATTCTCCATCACCGATTGCGCAAGGAAGTGCAAAATGGATCGTAAAACCGTAGCTAAAATCCTCGTCCAACCCGACGATCTCGCGTCATCAGCGCCTCGCTCTTATCGAACGCATCCCGACAAGCTGGCCCCGTTCTGGCCGGAGGTTGTCGCTCTGCTCGAACAAGACCCAAAGCTCAAGGCGTATGTCTTGTTCGAAGAGATGTGCAATCGTCATCCAGAGACATTTGAATCCTCATGGAAGCGAACCTTCGAGCCCGATCAAAGGGGTCAGAGCCCGATCAAAGGGGTCAGGCCTCTTTGTTTTGAGAACTTGGGCATTTGGGAGTAGTTTTGGTGGTGCTCCACATCTTCGGGGTTCTTTTCCAACCACCGCTCGTAGTAACCGACCAAGCCGTCTTGGTCGCCGGCTCGCAGGAAGATTTGCTCGATTTTCCGTCGAACATCTCGGTGCACCCAACTCTCTGGGTTGAGATCGGCCAATATCCCCTCGAACTCCGCGATCCCAGCGCCTTGCTCTTTGTTCTTGATCTTCAGCTCCGCTACCGCAATGCGGTAGGTCGTCTTTTTGTAGTCGTCCCTCGCCAGCGTTGCGAGTTTCTCGTAGCGTTGGAGAGCAGGAACGATTGCGTTCTCATCAGCGAGGGTGATTGCGATCAGTTCGAGGACCCGTGGGTCGTCGGGAAACTCGTTCTCGAATCGCTTCCATACCGCAAGCGCTTCGTTCGTTCGCTGGGCTCGTTGAAGGGCGCGTCCCAACTGCTGAAAGATCTCCATCAGATCGGTTCGGTCGGGTTTGGCGGCAATCGCTCGTTCGAGGGCCGCGATGGCTTGATCAGTCTCTGCGATTCGGAGCATGCTTTGGCTGGCGTAAAAGGGAGCGAGCGCATCGGATGGGCGAAGGGACTCCGCTTTGGTGAACGCTTCTATGGCTTCCGCATCGTTCCCTCGTTGCCATTCGAACAGACCGAGAAGCATCCAGTGGGTACCATCTTCCGGTGCGTCGACCGTCCCTTGTCGCAGTTTCTCGATAAAGGAATCGAGGGTACCGAACTCGACATGGTGCCCGTAGATCCGATCCAGCGCGGTGCCGCGACGTGGATTCTTCTGCAGAACGGTCAAGAACCGCTCCGCGAGTTGCACCTGCCGCGATTCCTCCTCGCTGAGTAACGATGCCTCCTGTGCTGACGCCAACAGCGGAAAGAGTAAGATTGCCGAGACTAGGAACGCAAGAGTTGCAACATAGCTTCGGGGCGAGGAGTTTTGGCGAGCGAATCGGAGCGGAGCGTAGAGCATCGATGAGGGTACCTTGCTGGCGCAGCGAGACAAATTCCACGGGCAGGGGATGAGTAACTACTATTCTAATCCGAGAAGCGTCCCCTGATGTAGGGATCAGAGAACCATGGATTGCACCGATGGCACGGATAGGGGAAAACCACGAATCGAACGAATCTTACGAATCGGATTTGAGAGGCGATCAAAGAAGACTGCCCCCCTTTGATCAGTTCACGCAATGGACGAGGTGTTTAATTGGAATCTAATCCTTACGAATCGCGAGTAAATCAGGTCACCGACAAGCAATCGGCACAGACAACGAACCGGGGCGTCAACTTCTGGGCAGTTGCGGCAACAGTAACTTCTTTAGTAAGGAATCACGCAAGCAAAGAGTGCACCTAAAAGGACTTAGAGACGACAGTGCCATTCGGGCAAAGCCCCTTTTCTTCAAGTCTCAAGCCTGATTCGTAAGATTCGTCCGATTCGTGGTTCACTCCTAAAAAGGTACGAAGTAAAAAATTGTCAAAAACGAGGTTGACACCTGGCGAAGTGATTTCGTATTTCCTCTTTTTGTTGGAACTATACCAAGCTCTGTCGGCGGTCGAGGATTTGCGGGAATACTCGACTGGCCTTCCTCCTGGGTTGGAGCAGCATAGAGCCATTGATGACAATTACTGGGTCGATTGGAATCAATGGTGCTTCACGAT
Source organism: uncultured Pirellula sp. (assembly GCA_964394065.1). Taxonomy (GTDB): domain Bacteria; phylum Planctomycetota; class Planctomycetia; order Pirellulales; family Pirellulaceae; genus JBKCUI01. The sequence goes on from CAYMXM010000686.1 coordinate 2,646, forward strand.
AGAGCTTTAGTCTGAGTGCTGGGGTAAGCTTCTGCATACCCCAGCACCAGGAATCACCAAAGCCGAGAAGCGAAAATCGCTTCTCGGCTTTTTT
>CAYMXM010000687.1:0-2733 GCA_964394065.1 uncultured Pirellula sp.
CCTCGCCCCGCTTCGGGGAGAGGGGCTGGGGGTGAGGGGTAGAAGGGCTAGAAACAATAGCCAAGTCCTTCTGCATCCTCTTAGCCCGGAGCATTATTTGCATCACTAAGCCAATCACTTGACCTGGATCCTCCAGCGTTGAACGTCCTGATAGATTGCGATCGGTCTTCTGGCGACTCCGACGATCTCCGTTCGATAGGCGAATGATTCGCTCACTTGCCAGAGGGGGATGATCGGGAGATGGGCTGCTACCAATGCGTGCAAGTCGTGACATCCTTCTCGAACCTCTCGCCAATTCTTCGCCATGTTCAGCTTTCGAAGGGCTTGAACAATATATTGATTCTTCGCTTCCGCTGGCCCCCCGATTCCGAACAAACGTTCCGCGTCGGTGACTGGTTCCCAAACTCCTGCTGAAATATAAAGCATATCGACCGTGTCGTCTTCCCGGCTCGGAAGCTCGTCGTAGACAACTAGCTTCCCATCGACCCCAACGACTTTCCATGCCTGCAAGATCGCTTGACCCGCTACCCGCGCTGCTTCATAGTTCGGTACCCCTAACCGTATGGTCGGAAGCTTCGGTGGCGCCTCCTTTCGCTTCACAGCCTTCGAGTTCTGGCTCGCTTGCGCGATCATCACGAGGACAGCCGCCGTTCGTGGATCGTAGGGGACATCTTGAACGGAACCGTTGTACGCGTAGGCTAGCGCATCGCTATCGTTGGCTCCAGCTGGGAACGGCCCGGAGATGAGGCGATCGAGTGGACTCGCGGGCCCCCCCAGAATCTCATCGGTCAGGATCGCCTGCCGATTGATCGCGTACATCAACCCTCGTCGAAACTCTCGATCGTTGATAAAGGGATCGTTGGAAGTCGGAACAAGCATGTGCACCATCGGGAGGGCATAGGGTTCGACCCGAATGTTCCGTTGATTCCGAAGAAGCCGTGCGTCGGCAGGAAACAACCGATCGATCATCTCCAATTCGCCACGGACAAGTGCATTGATCGCCTTCTTCGGATCTTCATAGAGAATCTCCTGAATCTCCTTCGGTTGGAACTCCACAACCTCTACTTCTCCTCGCCAATCGAATCGCTTTCGATTTTCGCTCTCGGATTTTAGTCCGTAAAAGGGTCGGCTAAAGTCCTCGCTCTTCGAGGGTGGTAGTTGCCATTGCAGCAACGCTTGAGGCAAGACATGCTGCTGTCTCAACTTCAATCGGAGTCGCTCTGGCCCGATCACCGACACCGATTGGAGAAGGGATGCCCAGCCGGGTGAGTAGTGCGGAGAGTCGACAGTCGCTCGCGCCAGCAGGGCTTGGGATATCGCCAAGCTGTCGGGGACATGGGGGCTTCCGACCCGTTGGATCGTCAAATCCAACTCGGTTCGGTCGTCGCTATGCATGGAGTTTCCGTAGCTGAATTGATAGACGCCTCCCTCTGGCCCCGTGTTTCTAAATGCGAAAAGAGGAGTGGTGGTGAGTTGTCCGATCCGAAGAGCCGGCCAATCAGCCATGGCTGACATATCTGGTGTTTTCGTCGTTTGAAAGACTCCGACTCGAACGAGAGGGAACTCGCGTGTAAGGTTCAGCAACAGCTCCCTTCCACCCGGCAACTCGGGTTCGATGTCGAGCATCTTCACCGCAGCTTGTCGAGCGAGTCCGTAGTCTCCCTCCTTCTGATGCTGAATCGCTTGCTCCCGGAAGGACTCTGCGACTTGCACAAAGCGAGCCTTCGCCTTCGCGACGACGGCTAACTTTCCTTGATAGTCTCGATCCAGCCGCAGAATCATCGACCGAGCAACCGATAGTTCGTCCTTGGCAAACAGGTCGTCGATCATGCGACCGGCGACATTCGAGATCGCATTTCGCACTTCGTTAGGGCGATAATTCGGGAAGCTCTTTTGCAGTTCTTCCAAAGCAGCCAACGTATGAGGAAGGTCTCCTGAGGTGACCATATCGCGCGCCGTGGAGAAGAGGAACTCTTGATGGAGATTCGTCACATCGGTCAATTGCGGATAGTTCTCTCGGAGATAGACGAGGTGTTCAAAGGCTTCCGCGTATCGCTTTTCCGCGACCAACTGTTTGGCTCGTTCCAGGATCATATCTTCCCAGAGCGTAACCTTGCTGATGTCCCTCCAGAGAATGTCGTAGAACCGACCTGGAAAGAGATTGAGGACGCACCGCAATTTGGTGGTGGGAGAGGGAGAGCTAGGAAGTTTTCGATTGGGAAGATCGAGCAAGTTGACTTGAACGCTCTTACCACCTTGTTCGGGGGTAACCGTGATGATGTCAAACGGAGCGACATCGAGAACGGACCCGGTGATCCCAAATTCATCGAGCATCTTGTCGAGAGACTGAGCCCGCGCTTCGGTTGCGAGAGTGAGGAATGCGGAAGGAATGAGGAAGAGGAGAAGAAGCAACACCGCTAAGCATTTTTTCTGCGGAAAAGTAAATAGTAGGGGCTGGGGGGAACCTGATGCATCTGTGGTAAGTGGGAGGACGCGAAGCGTCCCCCCATCACAACCCGTGGCGTTAGCGAGGGACCGCGTCGCGAGTGCATGTGGCCTCTCGTCGGGAATATCTCGGGCGCCGGGTGGCACGTCCCTGAGGCACGAAGGGCGCGCGAAGAGACCTTGGATTGGAGGCCTGGTTTCCAGTGCTATCCCTCGCTTACACCACGGGTTGTGATATCCGCTCCCCTCGCCCCGCTTCGGGGAGAGGGGCTGGGGGTGAGGGGTTGA
>CAYMXM010000688.1:0-2732 GCA_964394065.1 uncultured Pirellula sp.
CGGGTTGTGATTTTCGGGCCTCGCTTACGCGTCGGCCAAACTACCCAAACACTTTGAAGGGCTCTGCGAACCTCTACGTCCCCTGCGGTTAAAAGGAATAGATCCAGAGACTCAAAAACTGGTGTCAACACCAAGTTTTTGGCCGCCCAGGCTTAAGACTTAAGGAAGAAGGGAGGCCGGGGGACGTTCGCTTTGTCGAAATCTGTAGATCCGATATCATAGGCCCTTTCCATCTTCTACTCGCAAACCGTCCTTCAAGGAATTCTGTATTGAACAAGCGACGCGCGGTCCTCATTTCCGTGGAAGGACTTGGTACCAATTTGATCGGGGCTTACGGGAACAGTGTCGCTCCCACACCCAACATCGATTCTCTTGCATCGCGAGGAATCGTTCTGGATCAACTTTGGGGGGATGGTGTTTCCGCTGTCGAACTCCTTGAGTCTTGGTGGACCGGTTGCCATGCTTTGGAACGTTCGAGTTGCGAACCCCGTTATACTCCTTGGGGGGAAGCCATTCGGAGCGGGTTGCTAGTCACCGACTCTCGGGAAGTTGCCGAGGGAAATGGGATCGACCGATTCGAGCGCGTTCTTTTCGTCGCCAGCGAGGGGGAAGAAGAATCCGATCTTCTAGGATTCGAACGGTTGGTTCAAGTCGCACTTGGGGCATGGTCCGAGGTTCTCGATGAGCAACCGTTCCTTTGGATACACACTCGTGGTCTCCGAGGGACATGGGACGCTCCCTACGAGTTGCGAGAACTCCTTTGCGACGAGGGAGATCCGGATCCGCCTCGCGATACAGAACCGATGGCGATGAGAGTCGTCGAGTCGACGGATCCCGACGAGATTTTTCAAATATCGTGCGCCGTGGGTGGCCAAACGATGTTCATCGACCAAGTCATCGGTGAACTACAACGAACCCTCGATGAACTGGAGATCAGCGACCAATGCCTTGCGGGGCTATTGGGGGTGAATGGATTTCCTTTAGGAGAGCACCGCCAAGTTGGTGGAGAGTCGCTCGAGCTGTATGCCGAGTCCCTTCATGTTCCGTGCATTCTTCGCCCTGGAAATACAATCCACCTGGGTGTCCGTCATTCGGTGATGATGCAACCCCACGAGGTTGGCGAGTGGATTTCCGAGTGGTTTCGAGAGGGCTCCACCGACGAAGCGTTCCTAACTTCGTTGGAAGAGATGGTAACACCGAGCTTTGATGGAGAGTCTAGTATCGGTGCAGCGATCGCGATCGAAGGAGGCGTCAGCTACGTCCACACCCCCGCTTGGGCGTGTCGCATCACCGAGAGTGACCAGCATCCCCCTGCGACAGAGCTTTTTGCGAAGCCTGATGATCGGTGGGAGCAAAACGATGTTTCCACGAGAGCGGTCCATGTCGTTGAAAAGATGATGGTGTTGAAATCGAAACTAGAAACCCATTACCGCACCCCTGTCGAGGAACGAGCGACGCTGAACTGGATCGACGAAGAACTGGTGCAACTGCATCGGTAGGTAGATTTTCTCTAGCCGATAGCCTAAGGTATAAGGACCAGGAATTCCTTCTCGGAAGACAAACATCCCATCGCATCTTCCCGAAGGCTGAAACCTCCCCCCTGAAACTTGACTCCTAAGCGAGATTCCGACATGACCCGTTTTTGGTTCTTCCTCTGCTCCATGATCGCGTTGCCGATTCTGATGTTTGGCTCTGAAGATACACTCGGTGCGCACCCCAATCGATCGGAACGAAGCCTCCTCGTCGAAGCGGAGAGCTTTCAAAAATACGGGGGGTGGAGCCTCGATACCCAGTTCATCCGGAACATGGGCTCTCCCTACTTGCTCGCACACGGCCTTGGAAAGCCGGTCGTTGATGCAGTGACCGAAGTGACCCTTCCCGCTGCCGGTAAATACCACGTGTTCGTGCGGACTAAGGATTGGGTTGCTCGTTGGGAAGCCCCCGGACAACCTGGGCGGTTCCAAGTCCAAGTCAACGGGAAATCCCTTCCAAAGGATGTCGGAACCGAGGGAGCGGAATGGCATTGGCAAGCCGCCGGGGCGGTCGAGGTTACCGAGCCCAAGATCGAGCTGCGTCTCAAAGACTTAACGGGATTCGACGGTCGGTGCGACGCGATCTACTTCACCCTCGATGAGGAGGCCCCCTCGAACAGCAACGACATTCTTCCGACGTGGCGCAAGGAAATGCTTGGCCTTCCCGCGGAGCCTGAAGTCCGTGATGGCTACCATTTAGTCGTGGTCGGAGGTGGCTATTCCGGGATGGGGGCAGCCCTTTCCGCCGCGAGAATGGGGTGCAAGGTCGCTCTCATCCAAGATCGACCGGTCCTCGGTGGAAATGGTTCGAGCGAGGTTCGCGTTTGGGCGCAAGGGTTGATTCGACGGGGGAAGTATCCTCGCATTGGAGAAATCATTGAGGAGTTTTCCGATAGGGCAACCAAATCTCCTGGGACTTACGAGGAATTCGAAGACGAGAAAAAAGAACAACTCGTTCGGGCCGAACCCAACATCGATTTGTTCTTGGAACACCACGCCTTCCGAGCAACCGTAGAAAATCGCCAGATTCAATCGGTCACGGCCTTCGAGACACGGACCGGCAAAGAAGTCGAGTTTCGAGGCCGACTTTTCACCGACGCAACAGGGCATGGGACGCTCGGCGCTTTGGCGGGGGCGGACTGGAATATCGAAGAAAAAGGAAGGATGGGGATGAGCAACATGTGGGCTTGGGCCGAAGCC
>CAYMXM010000689.1:0-2719 GCA_964394065.1 uncultured Pirellula sp.
CCTCGCTTACGCCACGGGTTGTGATTTTCGGGCCTCGCTTATGCGTCGGCCAGTCTATCGCACAAACAGAAATTCCTTGCTGTTCAGCAAGGACCATGCGATATCTTCCAAAAGCTGCGAGGGGTTCTGATTCTTCGAATACAAGTCGAGGAAATACTCCACCTCGGAAGGTGTTGGGGATCGACATACCATGCTTCTATACATCGTGTCGATCCCTTGCTTCAAGGAGGAATCACCATCGATTTGTCGAGCGAGTTGCTGCACCAAACCGTTGGGGTGCTGCAACCGTTGGGTGATCTGCGAATCGTTGAGAAGGATGAGAGATTGCCTCAGTGACACGTCTCCTGACCGCTCGCAGTCGCAATCCGAAAGGCGTTCGGGTTTGCCGAAAGCTCGCATCAGAGGATGCTTTAAGGGGACCGACGCGTAGAAGACCGCTCGGGCGGCAAACATGTCTCCCGCCTTCTGCCCTTTCGTTTGGGTTTGGCTTTCAAATTCGTTCAGGGTCTGCGTTCCATCGACGATGGCGTCTTGCAGAACCTCGGCGATCATTCGCTTCGGCGTGAAGCCTGCGAACTGGGCCGCGCGCGCTTCATCTTCGGGAAGCCCATTCGATTCGATCGAACCTCGACGGAATGCGTTGCTCAAAAGAATTTCTCGAACGAGCCAACGGGTCGAATAGCCATTCGCAACATACTCCTTTCGGAGGAGTTCGAGCAACTCCGGATTGCTCGGTGGGTTGGAACTCCGAAAGTCATCGATCGGATCGACGATTCCCCGCCCAAAGATGTGAGCCCAAAGTCGGTTGACGATGTTCCGCTCGAATTGCTCATTCCCTCGCGTAATGGAATTGGCCAAATGCTCCAAAGGATGTTCGTCCGACGATTTGCTATCCAGCACCGACTTAGGGCTCAAACTAACGAGGGTTCTCGCAGGGACTTTCCTAGATCGCCCTGGATGCTGGATCTCCGCCTTTTTATCCGACCAGGAGATGATCTCATCTCCGGTGATCACATGCGAATCGAGAGTGTCCCGAGGTTGGTTGTCGATCTGCTTTCGCTCCAGGGGTACAAAGAAGGCGGACAATCCGTAGTAGTCGTCTTGAGTCCAAACGTCGAAGGGATGGTTATGGCATTTCGCACATTGCATCCGAATCCCTAGGAAGACTTGACCGACTGCCTCCGCTGCGGATTCTGGATCTCGGTGGGTCCGATGAAAGGAAGCAGCGGGAGATTCGAAAGTGCTTCCCATCGTAACGAGCATATCTCGCACCATGTCGGGAATCGGTCGGTCTTCGGAGAACCCCGCCCGAAGCCAATCGTTCCACAACGCGACTCCTTGTTCGCTCATCCCCTTCGGCTCGTTCCGAAGGACATCGCTCCACCTCAGTGCGAGAAGGGCTGCGAACTGAGAGTCGGCGAGGACTCGATCGACCGCGAGCTCGTCCCGATCGAAAGATGGATCGTTCCAATAGATCGATTGCTCTTCAGGGGACGGCAACCTGCCCAGCGTCGTCAAGTACAACCTTCTGAGCCATAACTCCGGTGATGCGTCTTGTTCAACCGGAAGTCCTAGCTTGTCCAGTCGACCCTGGATCGGAACATCGACCCATCGGAGGGGGCGGGACGAAAGGTTGTTGGTTTCTGAAGATCGGGGAGCGACGAAGTTCAATCGGAGTGAAGCGTGCTGCCCCAAGAGATAGCCCGTGATCGTTGTATCGATCGGATGCTCCGCCTTGACGTACGAGTCCTTTGTCAACGAAGCGCCGGTGACGGAGGTGCATTCCAGCCGAGTCCAAGGAGTGACGTCGGAGGTGGTCCCATCGCTCCAGTAGCCGGTCGCTTGGACGGGGACCGATAAAGAAGTCTCTCCGATCCAACGCTCAAGAACGCCCCTCCCTAGATCGGTGCTCTGAGATACAACTCCCTGCTCTTGTTGGGGAAGCCAATCGGAGCGAATATCGAGTTGGATCGACTTCAGAGTCCGCGGCTCGGGCGTTTCGCCCGAGGTTTGTGACGCCGGCGTCTGGCTCAAGGATTGCTTCTCTTTGAGTGCACCTTCCTCGATCCATCGTTTGAGGTTTTGATATTCGATCGAATCAACGTCGAATCGGGTTCCACCTTGGTGCGAGATTTTGCCAGTTGGTTTGGCGAGAACGAGGCTTCCTTCGGGGGATACAAGGTCGATCCGCCGGCCACCGAACTCATCGACGATCGCGCGGAAATCGAGGTCGGGATCTTCCCCTTTGAGGCTTAGATGGAATCCACCTTTACCGTGCAAACTGCCGTGACATGCCCCCGAATTGCATCCAGCGCGGGTCAAGATCGCAGAGATTTCCTCCCGGAACTCGATCTCGTCTCCTATTTGTTGTTCCGCCGCAGCGCACCAAGAGATCGAACTGATGAGAGCAATTGCCACCCATGTTGCGGCAAGAAACCGAAAGGAAGATAGAACGGGGGGCATTCTAGTCCATATCCTTGAATTGGCAGGGAGGGAGGCTGCAGAAGGGAGTGAGCGCGCTCTGCGATTGCTCTATTGTACTTATAGACGCAGCTGAAGTCACCCTCCCTCCTCCCCGATCCGCTTGAGCCTCTCCTGCGGGGAATTGAGCTTTCCGTCCGACGCCGCTTTGGTGCCCTAGAACGCGCGCTTTAGAGTTCTGCTCCCCTCCCCCGCTTCGGGGAGAGGGGCCGGGGGTGAGGGGTGGAAGTGTCAGAGT
>CAYMXM010000690.1:0-2717 GCA_964394065.1 uncultured Pirellula sp.
ATCTCACTTCTACCCCTCACCCCCGGCCCCTCTCCCCGAAGCGGGGCGAGGGGAGCAGAGATATAAAGCGCAGTGCATGCTAGGACGCCAAAGCGGTGTCCTACGGCGACAAGCCCCCGTCGGACAAGAAATGCTGGATTTCCCATGGGGAAATGCTTCACAGTGTTCCCCTCTTTGGAGAGTGGCTTCACCACCGCCGCAATTAAATCGGAGCCCCTTTCCAGCGAACGAAGGCTTCCAATGCGAAGAACTCGGGGAGCCCGATCGCATTGTATGAATCCGCAGTACCTCGATTGCGGTCTTCGGCACGTTGCCAAAACTCCCGAGGATCGGAACCTGGGAAGAGGGCTTTGTCCTTTTGACTCTCGTGCATGAAGATCGCTTGGCGTTTGAGGGCAAGATCGCTTGGGCTGAGGGGGACGGCGATCTCGATTTCGTGAAGCGGATACTCTTGCCATGCCCCTCGGTAGAGGAGAACCTCTGGCACCTTCTCGTCTCGCTCTTTCATGTTCCCCAACGCTGCAAAAATCGCTTCGGCGCATACGCGGTGGGTTCCGTGTGGATCGGCCAAATCCCCAGCAACATAGATCTGGTCTGGGGCGACTCGAATCAAAAGTTCTTCGATGATCGCGATGTCTTCAGGACCGACCGGATTCTTGGCAATCGTTCCCGTCCGATAGAAGGGAAGATCGAGGAAGTACAAATTCTCCTCTGCGCATCCGATCGCAACCGCTCCCGCCCTCGCTTCATTCCGACGGATCAATCCCTTGATTTGCAGAATCGTTTCTGGATCGGGATGCCCAGGGTGCTTGTTATCTAACGAACTTCTCACATCATCGACCAGCTTGGTCGATTGATCTCGATCGATCTGAAATATCTGGTTGTAATCCGCGACGAGTTCCGCCACTCGCCTCGCGTCGTGATCGAATACCGCGATGTTTCCACTGGTCATATAAGCGATATGAACATCATGGCCATCTTCGATCAATCGAATCAAAGTTCCTCCCATGCTGATGACGTCGTCATCTGGATGGGGACTGAAGCAAATAGCCTTCTTCTTTTCATTCCCCCCCGGATGGTAGTCGATCGTGTCGAGCATCAAACGGAAAACCTTCTGGGCAATCACTTCCGTTGGCCCGTGATGGCGTAGCAACTGATGTAAATCGTATTGACGAAAATCATCGGCGTCGAGCTTCAGGAGGGCTTTCCCGGTCTGAGCGCACAGCCAAAGGGTCGCTCGTTTAATGAGCTCGTCATCCCAGACGACATCTCCAAGGAGCCAAGGGGTCGAGGCACCTCGCAGTTTCGAAGCGGCAGGATTGTCGAGCAAAACCCGAACGTCCCCATGTTCTTGAAGGTACGACGCCGGTACCCGATCCGAGAGTGGTTTCTCTAAAGCTTCGACCATGATCTTCGCTTTGTGATCACCGATCGCGAGAAGAAGGATCCGTTTAGCGCTCAGGATTCCCCCGAGGCCAACAGTCAAAGCTTGGGTGGGAACATTCTCTTCACCAAAGAAGTCGCTCGCTGCTCCTCGACGCGTGATCGGGTCGAGCGTACAAAGACGGGTCGGGCTTTTGCGAACGGAAAAGGGTTCGTTGTAGCCGATGTGCCCGTTGATGCCGATTCCGAGAAGAACCAGGTCAAACCCTCCCGCATGCTGGATCGCTTCATCAAAACGGCGGCAGTGGAGTTCGATGTCGCTCGCGTGCGATTGGCCGTCGAGCAAGTGGACCTGAGAGCCTGGGATGTTGACATGTTGAAGGAGATGCTCTTCGATCCAACGCTTGTGGGATTGCGGGCTATCAGCGGGGAGCCCGTAATACTCGTCGAGCATAAACAATTCCACGCTCGAGAGGTCGAGCCCATCCTCTTGATGGAGTCGAATGATCTCTCGCAACGTGTTCAGAGGAGTGGAGCCTGCTGGGAGGCCGATCACCGTTTTCTGCCCCAGGGCCGAACGTTCCCGGACCAAGCTAGCTACAATTTGCGCCGCGTACTTGGCCATCTCACCGATGGTGTCAAAGCAGAAGGAAGGCATCAAGGTTCCCGAGATGGGCCTTGCTCGCGTCGGCATTTTCGTTGTGGTATCAATGCGGTTTAAAATCATGGTGTTTGTCGAAATGGTCTGGCGATGCAGCCGAGCATAAGGATTTGAACTTGAGCACTCCATTGTATTCCGCCCTTCGTGGGATTCGGCAAAAGTTGCAAAAAACTGGTCATCAGTTGGTGATCGCTGAAAGTTGTACCGCAGGGCTTGCGGCTGCGAAACTAGGGATGGTTCCCGGAATTTCAGAAGTCTTCTGCGGTTCCCAGGTCGTTTACCAGACCGCCATCAAGACCGCTTGGCTGGGAATCGATCCGGTAGGGCTGTCGGACCCCACTCGCGGTCCGGTCTCGGAGTGGGCATCCCGCACCCTCACGGAAGCCCTCTTGGATCACACGCCAGCGGCTACTGTTGCTGCGGCCGTCACCGGGCATTTGGGGCCAATCGCTCCGCAAGAGCTCGATGGTGATGTCTTCTTCGCCATTCGCTTCCGACACGGGGAAGAAACGGTTGCGGCATTTCGTCTAGAATCCCCTCCCCCTTCTGATTCCGAAGACATCGCCGGCCGAGCGTTGAGACAATCCGAAGCCGCCGAACGATTTTTGAGCTGGATCGAAGCAGGCTTGAGGGGTGAGGCTTGAGACTTGAGGAAGAAGAGGGCTTCGCCCTT
>CAYMXM010000691.1:0-2714 GCA_964394065.1 uncultured Pirellula sp.
CAGCGCTATCCCTCGCTTACGCCACGGGTTGTGATTTTCGGGCCTCGCTTACGCGACGGATGCAAAACGGCTTTCCTGAAAATGCTCCCCAGCGTCGTCCTCAAAGGAGGGTTGGGATGGTAGTATTTCATTTGTCTATTACCTTACCCTTTATCTAAAAAACCCATGGAAAAAATCCTTATCGACGGAAACTGGATCGATTCGAACTCGACTGGCTCCTTTCAAGCAACTAATCCAACGACTGGGGATGTGATCGACCGAGCGTTTCCAGTAAGTAGCTGGTCTGAAGTCGATCTAGCCCTCGACTCTGCAGCCGAAGCGTTTAAGTCGATGCGCAGGGAAGGTCCTGAAAAGGTTGCCTCTTTCCTAGAGACATACGCAGAGCTGATTCAATCGGACAAGGAGACGTTGGTGAGCCTTGCCCATGAGGAAACGGGGCTACCTGTCTCTCCTCGTCTTGCGGACGTGGAGCTTCCACGAACGGTCAGCCAACTCAAACAAGCTGCCGCAGTCGCACGGACTGGATCGTGGGCGTTACCCACCATCGATTCGAAAGCGAACATTCGCTCCTGCTATGAGGCTATCGGCCCCGTTTGCGTGTTCGGCCCTAACAACTTCCCCTTTGCGTTCAACAGTCTTGCTGGTGGAGACTTCGCCGCCGCAATCGCTGCGGGAAATCCAGTGATCGGGAAAGCGAATTCCTCCCATCCCGCCACGACGAAGCGATTTGCAGAGCTTGCACGTCAAGCTTGCGAAAAGGTGGGGCTCCCCAAGGGAACGGTCCAGCTCATTTACCGAACGTCGCATGAGGATGGAGAACGCTTGGTGAGCGATCCTCGGCTGGGGGCGATCGGATACACCGGTTCTCGCAACGCGGGCCTGAAGTTGAAGAGCGCAGCGGACCGAGTCGGGAAACCTTTCTATGCCGAACTCTCCAGCGTGAACCCCGTCGTCTTCATGCCGGGAGCGATGAGTGAGCGGGGAGATAAACTGGCCGAGGAGTTCGTCGCCAGCGGGTTGATGGGGGCCGGGCAGTTCTGTACCAACCCAGGATTGTTGCTGTTGGTCGACTCACCGGAGACGACCAAGTTCATCGATTTTGTAGTCGAAAAGTATCAAGCATCTCCCGCAGGGACGTTGCTCTCCAAGAGTGTTGAAACCTCGTTGATCAAGAGCATCGCATCCCTTCAGAAAACTGGGGCGAAGCTGGCAACCGGAGGGGATAAAGTCGCTGGTGGTCGATGCGCGGTAGCGAACACGGTTTTGAAAGCGACGGGAGGAGATTTCTTGGGGAACCCCCACGCGTTCCAAACAGAGGCTTTCGGAAACGCGGTTCTGATCGTAGTCTGCAAGAGCATCTCTGAGATCGTCGACGTGATCGCTTCGCTGGAAGGGAACCTCACCGGCTGCATCTACTCGGCGACCGACGGGAGGGACGATGCTGAATACGAGAACGTCGCCATCGAGATGAAGCAGAAGGTGGGGCGCATCCTTAACGACAAGATGCCGACGGGAGTCGCGGTGAGCCCTGCCATGAATCATGGCGGTCCCTTCCCTGCAACCGGTCACCCAGGCTTCACCGCCGTTGGGATCCCGGCGAGTTTGATTCGATTTGCAAAACTGACCTGCTACGATGCGATCCGCCCAGAGCGATTGCCGGACCTCCTGCAAGACGGGAATCCACGCAAAGCTTGGCGGTGCATCGACGGGACCTGGACCACTTAGTGCTGCGCGATGCGTTGGTTTGCAATCAAGGTCGCTTACGACGGGACCGATTTCGGTGGTTGGCAGATTCAATCGAATGCAACATCGATCCAGCAACGATTGATGGAGGGGATTGAGCAGGCTACCGGAGAGCGAGTCATCTTGCGCGGTAGTGGACGAACCGATGCGGGGGTTCACGCGATCGGCCAAGTCGCCACGTTTGCGTTGCAAAACTGGCGGGCTCCAGCCGATCGTCTCGTTCCGGCGATCAATCGTTTCTTACCACGGTCGATCGTCGTTCGGAGCGCCGAGGAAACCGTCGCCGATTTTGATCCAACCAGGAGTGCGAAGAGGAAGCGGTATCGCTACGAGATTTGGAATAGTCGTGTCCCCGACCCCATGCGTCATCCCTTTCAATGGTGGATCCCTCGCCCACTCGATCTTGAGGCTATGCGCGCCGGTGCGAACTTTCTTCTCGGAACCCATGATTTTCGAGCATTTGAAACTCTTGGCTCTCCCCGGAAAACATCTGTTCGAACGGTATACGATCTGCCGATCGAGTCCCAGCCTCATATGGATGGGAGTATCCTCTGGATCGACATCGAAGCGGACGGATTTCTTTACAACATGGTCCGGAACATCGTCGGAGCCCTCGTGGCGGTAGGCTCCGGCCGCTTCTCCCCACGCTGGATCGAATCGGTGCGCGACTCCCTTATTCGGGACCCCTCCAGCCAAACCGCCCCAGCGCAAGGACTCTGCTTGATGGAGGTTTTTTATGAAAACAGCATTGGTAGATGCGTTTAGAAATTAGGCGTGGGGCTTGCCCTGGGCTCACCCCCGGCCCCTCTCCCCGAAGCGGGGCGAGGGGAGCGGAGATCTAAAGCGCGGCGCCCCGTGACTAAAACACGGAAGTTATTTCGGGACAGTTACTAAGGGGTAAGACGCGAAGCGTCTTACCATCACAACCCGACGCGTTAGCGAGGGATAGCGTTGCGAGTGCACGTAGCCCT
>CAYMXM010000692.1:0-2713 GCA_964394065.1 uncultured Pirellula sp.
GGTCGGACAAGAAGCGAATCAGAGAACGAAACTTGCGCAAACCTAAATCCTCACAGCACCAACTTTTTGACAGCCCAGCGCAAGCCTTCTCTGTCCCATCTCAGGGCTCCTTCAAGCCCTCGCAAGCAGCGAGAGGCTCCCGGCGGTTGATAAACCACGAATCGAACGAATCTCACGAATAATGAAGAGCAGAATCACCCAAAACCCAAACACTCTGCACACCACAGGTCGCCTAGGAGAGGAGCATTACTGGGGTGCTTCATGAGAAATACGCAACTTGGTGTATTCCCATTTTCCATGCTTATGAGGTATGAGCTGAACCCGAAAATGACCCTGTATACCGCGTGCCCGGTGCAATTGAAAATAACTACCGAGAAGACGATGTAAATCAGAATAGGTTACAACCGATCCATTAGGGACGTACATGTGAAAAGTGCGCGGCTCAATAAGACCTTTATCCGAGATAGATTCAATCTGATACTCCTTAAGTTTCTGGTGGTCATCTACGGAAAATCCATACGCAAACTCCCTTTCTTCCTCCGTTAGATTATCGTCTTCGGCTAAAATTTGATTCATCAAATCATACTGACGAGGCAAGGCCCGGTTTGCGAGGCGCGGAGAATTTAGAATTTCTTCCTCCTTCTTTTTGTTAGCTTCGGCCATGAAGTCTTTACCGATAAGAATATAGGAATAGGGTCTTACTTTCCCTGGAAAGTAACCGTCACCATTATTCTCGACGAGCTCGTAAAGAAAAACCCGCTGTGTTGATGTAAAACGGCTGTCCCAAAGATTAAATTTAACGACAGCGCCAATACCCTTTGTTTCAGAGTCTTCGAAGTTAAAAGCGGCTCCATGAAACGAAATCGTTTGGTCGCTTTCTGGCTTTGTATCATTGAAAGATCGCGTTAAGGAGAGAAGTTTAGAACAAAACTCTGGAAGAGTTGGAGGTGCTTCTTGGAGCAGCTCATCAAGAGATTTTTTTTCTTCTTTCCAAAATGCCTTCGCAGAATCGTAAGCAACTTTATCGACATAAAGAGCAAAACGAACGACTTTAGAACCGCGGCGGACATCAAGCCCAGTAGATAACCACGAGTCCATTCCAGGTCCAACGATTTCCTTTTTGATTATTGGGGAAAGTTGGTTTGTGAGATCCATCTTGCGCAGCGCCCGATCGTCCATTCCCTTGGCCTCAGGGCTCACGAGCTGTTCGAAAAGCTTCTTGTCTTTTTCGTTCAGCCACGTTGGATAAGGAAAATCCTTCCCCTCCTCTGCGTTACATACAGCGGAGGCGCAAAAAACACCTACTACAGCTAAAAAGAGCAAACGGTTCATTTGAGAACTCCCAGCAATATAAAGTCAAGAAAAAAGACTGCGGAGTGTTCGACCAAAAAAGTCGCCCTCTCTTTGCTAAAGCGACCGGCGACTGCCGGCTTGCGACGTGTCAAGCCCATATTGTAGCGAAATGTATGGATTTTAGGTGATCGTTTAAAGATTAAACAAACTGGCTGGGCGGGTGGTCGTTTTCATTCCGTACTCGTATTCGAGATTCGAGTACGAAAAAAGCAACCGCTGCAGAAGTGACCAGACGTGTCATTCTTCTTGATTCTGATAGTACAGCTAGCTTCTCGTCCGACCGGGGCTCGCCCCCGTCGGACGGAGGCCAACAGGAAAGGGATGAACATGCCTATTAACCCCCCGTGCCGTATTATGAATGACTCAATCAACTCCACCCACAAATCGATGGGCAAGCCAATGGGCAAATCGACAGAGCAATCGATAGGGACGATCGATCGGTTGCGGCATCAGATCGAGCATCTTCAACAAACCAGTAACGCATCGCAACAACCCTATATCTCTACCGGAAACGAACTTTTAGATCGACTCTTGCCCGATCGAGGATACCGACCAGGGACTCTTGTCGAGTTTGTTTATGGCGAACCAGGTGATGCTGCCCTCTGGATGTCGCTTCAGCTCCTCACCCAAACGATGAAGCGTGGTGGCACAGTCGTATTGGTCGACTCGATGGGGGATTTGTATCCTCCTGCATTGATCGCATTGGGCATTCCATTGGAACGGATGATCCTGGTTCGGAACCGTAAGGATGGCCCCAAGCCGTTGGCTTCGAACGATAACCTCTGGGCGATCTATCAAGCGTTAAGTAGCCGCGCTGTCGTCGCGGTGTGGGGTGTTGTCTCTACGACCGATGGTCGCTGGCTTAGGCGGTTGCAGCTAGCTGCGGAAACCGGTGGCACACTAGGAGTCCTCCTTCGTCCCCCATCGGTTCTTTCCTACCCCACATGGTCGGATATTCAGTGGCATGTCCTCCCCCCGGCTCGCAAGGAAGACGAACCCCGGTCGAACTGGCGCTTTCGATTGCAACTAACCCGCGCACGAGTCGGTACCGGTCAGGAAGTCGAGCTGGAAATGGTAGGAGGCGGACTGACGCACGGCTGTTAAAGGAGGTTTCAGATCGTTGAATCACAAAGTGATGATTTTGGTTTGGAATCGCGTAGCGATGGCAGCCCATAGCCGTGGGCGTAAGCCGGTTAAAAAGTTGGTGTTGTCCTAGTTTTTTGAGTGTCCGTTTTTATTCCTCTGGATGCTCTTCCGTCCGACCGGGGCTCGCCCCCGTCGGACGCCGCTTTGGCGTCCTAGAAGCGCGCTGCGCTTTAGAACTCTGCTCCCCTCGCCCCGCTTCGGGGAGAGGGGCCGG
>CAYMXM010000693.1:0-2708 GCA_964394065.1 uncultured Pirellula sp.
TGGTTGCCAGCGCTGTCCCTCGCTTACGCCACGGGTTGTGATTTCGGGCCTCGCTAGCGCGTCGGGTTTGTACAGGGGACGCTTCGCGTCCATCTCCTCAAGCCTCACTCCTCACTCCTCAAGCCTGCTAAAAACCACTTTAGGACGAAGTCCGGGGCGGAGGCGGCCGTCGGTGTTTTTCACCTCCAGGTAAACTCTTACCTGGGAGTTTAGCGGATTGACTTCGGGGCTGATGAAGACCAACTCAGCTTCGCGTTGGATCACCTTTCCCGAAACTTCTACCTCAACTTGCGCCTTCGCACCTACAAGGTCTGAGGGGGCATTGTCGGCGGTTAGGAACCCCTCGATACGGAGAGGGTCTATCTCGACGATGTTGACGATTGGGTCTCCTGGATCCACCCACTCCCCCGGTTTTCGTTCCAAGGAAACGATAATGCCACTGGTGGGGGAGAGGATCCTGTGTCGGTCTAGCAACTCTTGGCTCTGTTTCACTTCGAGATCCGCGAGTGAGACATCAAAGTTGAGCAACTCCTGCTGATGGATCGCCCGCTCCAGCTCCAAAGTCGTTCGGTCGTAGACAAGTTTCAGTCGATCGACCTCGTTCTTTGGATAGACGTCGACCACTTTTGCATTGGCCGCTAAAGCCCGCTCGTACTCATTCTTGGCGACCGCTTGATGTTTTTCCGCAAGTCGTTTGTCGATATCGCTTACCTGCTTTCGCTTGGCGATCTCGAGGGACGTTTTCGCTTTCTCTGCTTGGATACGGATCGCAAGATCGTTGACTTTCCCGATCTCTTCTCCTGCGATGACACGGGTCCCCTCTTTGACCGCGAGGTCTTTAACAACCCCACTCACCTGAGCTGCAAGTGCGGTTGTCTTGATCGTTTTGAGGATCGCCCCGTCTAGGGTTAATGGAGGTCGCGTTGCAGGTTGCTGAATCGGTTCTTCCGACCGTGCGGGAGAGGAGAAGAGAGCAAGGCCTACCAACCCGAACGAAAGGAGGCTCCATCGATGCAATCGTAAAGAGTGTCCGCTTGGGGGAGAATACATAAGTTTAAACCATGGCGGGGATGCAAAGAGAACGGGGAAGAAAGAATTATAGCCGCAATCGCCCACCCACAAAGACGTGCGTTACGACTCCGTAGAGATCGACTCCATCGAGAGGGGTGTTGTACGATTTACTTCTGAGCTTCGTCGCATCGACTCGCCATAGCGAATCGGGATTGATCAATGTCAGATCGGCCGGTTTGCCGATCTCCAGGGTTCCACCTTGCACGCCGAGAAGCTTGGCTGGATTGTAGCTCATCTTGGCAATCGCTTGCGACCAACTCAACACTCCGGGGCGGATGAGGAAGGTGATGACTTGCGAGAGAGCGGTTTCCAACGCGATCATTCCAAAGGGGGCGTGGGTGATCTCCACCATCTTCTTTTCAAGAGAAGATGGTTTGTGCCCGGAACTGATGATGTCGATTGTCCCATCTTTTAACCCTTCTAAACATGCATCGATATGATCGCGAGAGCGAAGGGGGGGATTGACTTTGCAATTGGAGTCGAACTCGCGAAGGGAATCGTCCCCCATATGGAGATTCGCGATGTAGCTTCCTACCGAGAATTGAATTCCGCGCGATCGGGCCCGTCGGCATTGTTCAACACTTCCCGATGTGCTGATGCTGGTTAGGTGGAGTTTGCCACCGGTCGCCTCGACCAGCCGAATATCCCGCGAGGTTGCAAGGTCCTCGGCCTCAGCAGGCATGGGGGATAGACCGAGTCGGAGTTGTTCTAACCCTTCGTGCATCACCCCTCCCCTCGATAAAGAGGCGATCTCGGGATGATCGAAAACGACGCGACCGAACATACCGCAATACTCAAGGGCACGTCGCAGCAAGCCCGTGTTCTCGATCGGATTCGGGCCGTCGTAGAGGGCTACGGCTCCCGCCTCGACCAAGGATCCGATCTCCGCTAAAGATTCCCCTTTCCGCTCCTTGCTCACGCAACCCAACGCGTAGACTCGACATTTGTCGGCGCGGGCACTTTTTTGATGGATGAACTCGACGCTCGCGGCCGTATCAATCGGCGGCTCTGTATTGGAGGAGAGAGCAATCGCGGTATAGCCACCGGCGAGGGCCGCCGCTGTTCCCGTTTGAATCGTTTCATCCTCTTCTCGCCCCGGCTCACCGAATTCGGTCCCGAGGTCGATCAATCCCGGCGCAGCAACTTTGTCGGTCGCATCCATTCGCTGTACTTGGGGTGGCAAATCTCCATCAGGAGTATCCAGTCCTGCAAACCGACCGTCGACGATCAAGATTCGACCGACCCGATCCACTCCGTTGCTAGGGTCAATAATTCTCGCATTCTCAATGAGCCAAGAGGATTCCATGAAGTGATTTTGATAGGAAGGGGAAAGGGCTATTGTTCGAAATCGGTAGAGAGGATTTTAGCAAGGTTTGTTCGGCGCTCCTACGTGGGCTGGAGTGAGAAACGGCAGGAATAACCACGAATCACGAATTAGGCTTGAGGGGTGAGGCTTGAGACTTGAGGAAGAGGGGGCCTCGCCTAGATATATGCTCCCCTCGTCCCCCATCACAACCCGTGGCGTAAGCGAGGGACAGCGTCGCGAGTGCACGTAGACCTTGTCGGGATTATCTCAGGCGTTGGGTCGCACGTCCCTGAGGCACGAAGGGCGTGCTGTGAGACCTGGGATGGATGTC
>CAYMXM010000694.1:0-2707 GCA_964394065.1 uncultured Pirellula sp.
ATATCCGCTCCCCTCTCCCCGAAGCGGGGCGAGGGGAGCAGAGATCTAAAGCGCGACGCGAGCTAGGGCGCCAAAGCGGTGTCCGACGGGGACGAGCCCCGGTCGGACATAAAGCGAATCAAGGAATAAAACTTGCGCAAAACCAATTCACCGCAACGTCAACTTTTTGACAGCTCAGGGCGTTCCCCGGTCGTGCGAAGACCAGCATCAGGGAGAGCCGATCCCCTGAGATCGATTTCGTTCGGCTCTTTCGCGCGCGTAGACTTCTTTGTTCGGAGATCGGTCTGCTAACCAAGCTTCGATTTCTGCAGGATCGGGTGGTGTTTGCGCGACTTGCTCGGCGAGTTTGGCGAGATGCTTTCTGCACCAACCACATCCCGTTCCCGCCCCGCCGCATTCCGCTAATTGGCTCGGCCTCTGAATCGGGTGCAACCGGATGTAATTGATCACCTTGCGCCAAGTCACATGAAAGCAAAGGCAAAGTTCATCATCGGGCTTCAATAGGATCTCTCCTTACTCGTGACGAAGCGCCTCGATCGGATTCATCTTGGCGGCGCGCATCGCGGGATAGATACCGAAGACGATCCCGACGATTAAAGAGATCAAAAAGGCACCGGGAATGCTCTCGGGAACGATCGACGGTTCGACGGTTCTCACCACTTCAGGTAGCCCTTGCATCTGCGCTGGGAACCATTGCATCGCTAACCATCGCGCCCACGTTACGGCTGGGCCGCACAGCAGACCGAAGAGAATTCCGGTAAGTCCCCCCGCGAGACTCAAAACGCTCGTCTCTACCAAGAACTGCCGAATGATATCCTTACGCTTCGCCCCGAGGGCACGACGGATTCCAATCTCCCGCGTTCGTTCCGTAACCGTCGCCAACATGATGTTCATGATCCCGATTCCACCCACGAGCAATGAAATCGCTGCGATCATTCCCATGAAGAGCATGAACATCGCTCGGGTTGTTCTCGCTTGCTCAAGCAACTCCAACGGCACGACGAGCGCGATGTCTTCCATCCGTTCGTGGCTAGCAAGGGCCGCGCCGACGATCTCCGCAGTCCGCTTTACGTCGGAGACTTCGTTCACCCGCAGAGTGATCTGGTTGAGCTCGATCACCTCCCCTTCCCGTGATCCCGACCGGACGCTCATCACCATATCACCGATCCGTTGATGAAGGGTCTGAACCGGGATGTAGACGTCGTTGGTGAAGTCTTGGGCAGCCATCGAGCCACCGACTGCAGCGGTCGCTCCCTTGTGCTTTAAGATACCGACGACCATATAGAAGTCTTGGTTCTCGGGCATGTAGACCCGTTGACCGATCGGATCCTCATGGAGGAAGAGGCGTTCGGCCATCCGCGCCGACAAAACGCAGTTCGTGTCGCGACGGTAAGAATCGGTGTCGGAGAGGAAACGCCCCGCCTGAAGTTCCATTCGGTTGACTTCGAAGTACTCCGGAGTGCATCCCACCAATCGACCGTCCAGCTTCCGATCTTTGTACTGAAACTGTCGTCGCAGCTCCCGAATGGGGAGGGCGCTTCGAACGGTCGGGATGCTCGTTGCAAGTAGTTCAAACTCTTTTCGGGTAAGGCCGTAAGGGGTCAAACCTTGCGAAGACATCTTTTCGCTCGGTGGCTTCACGGTACGAATCATGATCGTATCGGCGCCGAGGCTCTCGATCTGGCGCTGGGCTTCGTCTCCGATCCCTTTGCTGATCGCGAGGAGCCAGATCACGCTCGCAACGCCGATGAAGATCCCCAATACGGTCAAGATAGAACGCATCGGGTGGAGCCATAGACTCTTCACCCCCAACTGAATTGTTCCTAACCAAATGTTCATTCTTCTACCGGCATATTCTCGATCGCGTACTTGGCAGCTGCAGCCCGAATCTCGGGGCTATTGCTTCGATCCCATTGAAGCCGCCCATCTTTGAGTCGGACGATCCGTTTGGCTCGTTTGGAGACTTCATCTTCGTGAGTTACCAAGATGATCGTTCGCCCCTCGTTGTTGAGCTTCTCAAACAACTGCAAAATCTCTTCTGTCGTTCGGGAGTCCAAGTTCCCGGTTGGTTCGTCGGCGAGGATAAAAAAGGGATCGTTGATCAAGGATCTTGCGATCGCAACCCGTTGCTGTTGTCCACCGCTCAACTGCGTTGGTCGGTGATCCAAGCGTTCTCCGAGCCCGACCATTTTGGCCAGATCGATCGTCCGTTTCTGCTGATCTCGCGAAATGGAACGTCCTTGATAGAAGAGGGGAACTTGAATGTTCTCGACGACCGTCAGTTGCTGAATCAAGTTGTAGGCTTGAAAGACGAAGCCGATTCGTTGGGAGCGAATGTCGGCAAGCTGATCGTCGTTCATTTTGGCGACGTCGTCCCTGCCGAGCCATAAGCTCCCGGCGGTCGGCTGATCGAGACATCCGAGCATATTGAGAAGGGTACTTTTGCCCGATCCGGAAGGGCCCATGATAGCGACGTAATCACCCTCTGGGACATCGAAAGTGACGCCACGGAGCGCGCGGACCGTCTCGCTTTTGAGGACGTATTCCTTTTTCATGTCGACGACGCGACAGGCATATTTTTGGTCGGTGCCCGGTTCAGTGGTGATCATGTTGCAGAGTGTTACTTAGGCGATCGACAGATGAAAATATACCATGATTTCTAACACTTCTACCCCTCACCCCCAGCCCCTCTCCCCGAAGCGGGGCG
>CAYMXM010000695.1:0-2704 GCA_964394065.1 uncultured Pirellula sp.
GGCCACAGGACGTCTCCCTCAACCGAGGGACTCGTGACCATCTCTTCGGCTAGGATTTGATCGACCGCGGGGCCGTGCAGGTAGCGACCGGTGAGGTCGCCACTTTCGTCAAAGCGTAGCAGGATGTGATCTCCCGCTTGGCCTCGATCGGCTCGCAAACCATCGTAAATGTAGATCTCTTGGACCGCTGGGTTACCTCCCGCACCATCAGCGTCAATCTCTTTGACGATTCGACGATTGAAAACGTCATAGACATATTGCACTTCGTGCGTGACGGCTGCGAGGCTGTTCTTGGTAACGATACCGGTCAAGCGATTTCGATGGTCCCAGGAGTACTCGATCACTTCATTCGTGATCGTATTGGTCTTGGTGAGCCGGTTTCCTTCGGAATCGTACGTATAATCGAAGAGGCCGTCGGATAGAAGTTGATTGTTGTCCCCTACGGAATAGCCACCTCCAATGCGGTTTCCGTTTTCGTCGTAGGTATACGCTTCGTCATTCGTCGTTCCACTTCGGTCCGCACCGACCAACTGCCCGAGTTCATCATAATCATAGAGGACATCCTCGCTGGAATGACCTGCGACCAAGAACTGTGTGAGCTGGTTGGCGGCGTTGTAAGCGTACTCGTAACCAGCAAGAAGAACGGAATCGTTGTCTCGATGCGCTATCTCCGAAGTGCGGCCGATCGGGTCATAAGCATACTCGGTACTGGCTACTAGCTTCGTTCCCGCCAGATCGGCGTAGCGGGTGATGGTTCCAAATTGATTTTGGAAGTAGGAGTCGTACGTGAAATCGACTCGTTTCTCGGCGACCGCGTTTCCACCCGATTGCCCCGATTGGGTGACGCGCGTGAGTTGCCCAAGCGTGTTGTACTGGTATTGGTTCTTCAGATCGGCCACTCCATCGATCGTGGCGGACAAGCTGGTTCGTCGAGATTGGCCATCGAACGATTGATCCAGGACCACATCGAAGTTCAACGCAGCCAACGCATGGACGATTTGCGTATTGCGCCCGATGAAATCATATTCGAAGTCGTACGTAGCATGCACGTCTCCTGCCGATATCAACCGAGAGGAGACGTCGTATTGGTACGCCATGGTATGCAACAGTGTCACTCCATCCCACCACGTTTCACTGGTAGGGCGCTGGAGCGCGTCGTACGTGTACTGAGTGACGCGACCGTTGCGGTCCGTGTACTCGGTAAGACTATTTAAGGCGTTGTAGCTGTAGAGACGCGTGTCGTTGAGTTCGTTGGTTTCACTAATGAGCCTGTTCAGTTGGTCGTAAGCCCATGTGGTGGTATTCCCCACAGGATCGGTCAAGCTGACTCGATTTCCGTAAACGTCGTAACCTATAGAGGTTTCGCCATCGAGTGAGTCCGTAAACAGGACCACGTTCCCCAAATTATCATATTCGTAGTGGGTTTCGTGCCCGAGTCGGTTTGCCTCTGTGAGGACTCGTCCTGCTGAATCGCGTGTGTAAAGGGTCCAAGGCGCAAGAAGTGGCCCTGCACCGTCCGGATCTGGAAGGGTTACCTTCGTTAGCTCCAGCTTTGCATTGTACTCATAGCTCGTGATCCCTTTGTCGGTCGTCACGGATGCGATGAGTCCCGCTTCGGTATAGCTTAAAAGGGTTGTGAGAGTATCCAGAGGCCCGCCGTTAGGATCAGGGGCTTCAATTTCGACAACGCGATTCAAATCATCATAGAGATAGCTCGTCGTGCCGATCGGTGTTGTTTGGCTGAGCAAGTTTCCGGCGAGATCGTAAACGTAGGTGGTCGTGGTCCCGGCAAAGTCGGTCTCGCTGACCACGCGGCCCAGTTCGTCGCGAACGGTGGAGCTAACCGGAGCAGCCAACGGTCCCAGGCCATCTGGATCGGGAAGAGTGATCGAAGTTTGAAATCCCAGGTCATCGTATGCAAACAACGTGACCTGCCCCGAAGGATCGGTGATGCTGGTAACGTTCCCTACGAGGTCATAAGTAAAGCTAGTAACCGGCGCGGTCAATGGCCCAAGCCCGTCTGGGTCAGGAAGGGTGATGCTCGTCAGCAAACCATCCGTATAACCATAGGTGGTGGTGTTTCCCAACGGATCGGTGGAGGAAGTCAGGTTTCCACCGGAATTATAGGTAAAGGTGGTGACAGGTGCCGTCAGCGGTCCAAGACCATCTGGGTCGGGGAGCGTGATCGACGTTCTGCGCCCGTTGGAATCGTAACCATAGGATGTTGTTTGACCGTTCACCGATTCCGAGGCGATCAACCCCATGGCATTGTAGGTGGTTAGTATCACCAAAGACGAGAGAGGCCCCGCGCCATCTGGATCTGGAAGGGTGACCGAGGTGATTCGATTCAAACCATCCCGCTGGTA
Source organism: uncultured Pirellula sp. (assembly GCA_964394065.1). GTDB lineage: Bacteria > Planctomycetota > Planctomycetia > Pirellulales > Pirellulaceae > JBKCUI01. The sequence goes on from CAYMXM010000695.1 coordinate 2,367, forward strand.
GGTGGTCGTATTTCCGAGTTCACCTGTGGTTGAGCTGACGCCACCGCAACCGCAGTAGGTTGCCGAAGTCGACGCTTCGGCTGCCGTTCCGACTGCATAAGTCGTCTGAATCACCTGCCCAAGGGAATTGTACTCAAACTCCGTGGTAACCCCTTCTTCGTTCGTGAAGGAGGCGACAAGGCTACGAGGGGGATCCCCGGGCGCAACGGGGGCTGGAGTATACGTGTATTGGATGGTCAGATCGTCGGTTTCCAAATTGATGAGATCATCGACCTCACCAATTACTTGAGTCACCGATAGCAACTGTTCGTAGGTGTTGTGGTACGTGTAGAGGGTAA
>CAYMXM010000696.1:0-2697 GCA_964394065.1 uncultured Pirellula sp.
TCCCCTCGCCCCGCTTCGGGGAGAGGGGCTGGGGGTGAGGGGTAGGAGTGTTAGAGACATCGGCTACGTTGGCGGGGCCCGACCTATGCCACCTTGGGGGCCAGCCCCAAGGTGGCATAGGTCGGGAGCCAAAAAGAGGCGCGAGGATTCGAAAACGCTTTTCATTCACCATTCAAACTCAAAGGATCTTGCTATGAATCTAGCCACCGTGGTAGTGCTTGCGTTCGCTTGTATGATGCCAATCCAAAGCGATAGCGAACGGTTGAAGGAACTTTATCTAAATGACATTCGTCCGCTCCTTTGGACGCCGGCAGTGGATGCTAGGCGAATCGAAGGAACAGGCCCAAGGGACGCGAAACTCGACGTCGGGAGTATTGTGGAGTGGGAGAAGTTCAAGGAATTGACGAACGAAGCACACGAGGAGAGTAGCAGGCTCGCGCAACAATTCCGAAAAGACATTGCAAATGCTTCGACAAAACGGGAGATGGAAAAGATTGCTCGCGCTTATATTTCCAATTCCTATGAACGTGGGAAGGTGTACTTTCAAGCAACCGAGGAATTGTTGGATCCCCAAGAACGGAGTCGTGTTCTCCTCGCGGAGTACAGTGGATCTACGTTGTTGTTTGATCCGTGGCTACACGATTGGATCCACGCGGACGAAGAGAAAGTAAGAGAGATCGATCAAGTCTTTCAGTCCCAACAAACGGAACGGTTTGCGAGGTTGGCGGGGGATTTAGAGGCCATTAGTCCAAGCGATCCGGATAAACGAAGAATAGTGGAGTTCACGTACCACATGAGTAAGCTAGCCGAAGGCTTCCGTGTTTTGAACCGCGCTCAGCAATTGAAGCTCATGAGTATCACCCTCCCTGGGAGTATCGTCACCTCCCGAGAATCGTTGGAACGAGTCATGACCCGCAGAGTGAAAGCCGATTTTCCAGAGGAAATGCACGAGGTCGTTCTTCCTGTCATCAAAGAGCTAGCCGAAGCTCTGAAAGAGGAATAGGGTAGGGGCACTACCCGTCCGGCCTGCCGTACAACGTTTCCAACAAGGTCTTTGTTACTAGCGCTTCTACCCCTCACCCCCGGCCCCTCTCCCCTAAAAGGGGCGAGGGGAGCGGATACTTTATGGGCTATGCTCTTCCTAAAGTCCAAAGCCTAAGGTCTAAAGTCTATTCTAGAAACAGGCCGAGGTAAGAACGGGGGCAACCCCTCCCCGATCTCTCGATCCCTCCAACCCTGTGGGTTGGAGGGCGAGAGATCGACCCTCCCCAAAGGGGAGGGTTGCATCTACCCCCTACAAAATCAGCATGCAATCCCCGTAAGAATAAAACCGGTATCGTTCTTCGATCGCTTTTGCGTAGGCTTCCATCACGAGTCCGCGCCCGGCGAACGCACTGACGAGGACGAGGAGGCTACTTTTGGGGAGATGGAAATTGGTGACCATTCCATCGACTGCGAGAAATCGATGCCCTGGCCGAATGAAGATATCGGTCGGACCACTCCACGCGTCCAACGATCCGTTGTTTTGATGGGCAGCGGTTTCAAGGGTTCGAACCGACGTCGTTCCGATGGCTATGATCCGCCCACCTTCGGCACGAGCGCTTTGCAATCGCTTGACCACTTGAGGGGTGATGCTCGCTTGTTCGCTGTGCATCTTGTGCTGGTCCAAACTCGTCGCTTGGATCGGACGGAATGTTCCCAATCCCACATGAAGGGTCACCGCTACGAGGGCGATCCCCGCAGATCGAACCTTGGTGATCAAGTCCTGCGTCAAATGCAATCCAGCCGTCGGAGCCGCTACCGAACCTGGGGCGCGGGCATAGATCGTTTGGTATCGATCCCGGTCCTGCGAAGTCATCTGGCCATCTCGAATATAAGGAGGGAGTGGAACGCGTCCACACTCTTCGAGAAGCTCAAGCCAATCGCGAGGGGGAGTTGGGGTGAAGAGCAGATTCCCCTCTGGAGTTCGAGCGACCATGGTCAGCCGTTGGTTTTCCCTCCCCTCGGGATCGCGGAGTACGATCGTTTCCCCCGGCTGCAAAAACCCTCGCGTGCTGGAGAGCATCTCGGCTATTCCATTCTGTTCGCGCAGGTAGAGTCCCTCCCATCTCCCCTTGGTCCACTCACGGTACCCTACAAGTCGCGCGGGAATCACCTTCGAATCGTTGACCACCATGACATCCCCCGCTCGAAGGAAGCTGGGAAGATCTCGGATCGATGCATGCTCGATCCGTCCGGTTTTCCGATCGATGATCATCATCCGAGAATCGGTCCGATGGACAGGTGGCTCCTGAGCGATCAACTCTCGCGGCAGTTCGAACTGATATGCTTCAATACTGTCGGTGGAGGAGGGAGCGGTATTGAATGGAGGGGTATTTTCGCTATCGGTCACAACGGGTCTACACGGTTATTGGGAGATAAGAAGCGAGCTACTGACACATGCTTCATACGACGCAACAATTGTACCGTTTCAAGAAATTTTCGCGAAGCGAACGGTAGAACGGAATTCATTCCGTTAAACAACGCCTCGGAGTAAGGCTTTAGACTTTGGACTTTAGGCTATAGGAAGAAGAGGGTGGCACATGGCAATGGGTGGCACGTCCTTCGTTCTTCGGGGGCGTACCACCCAACTTCCGCTGCTGTACTATCTTACGATCGTGATGGGAGATCCATGGGAGAGCATACCGAAGACATCGG
>CAYMXM010000697.1:0-2691 GCA_964394065.1 uncultured Pirellula sp.
GTGGGCCAAGGCCCACGCCTAAGTTCGAGACGCCCCTACCGGGGCTACCAAAAAAACCTCGTTGAAATTCCTGGGTGCCATCTACACTTCCGGTGTGTTCCATGGCCGCTTTAGACGCGAATGTGATTGCAATGGAAAGGATGATTGAGTCGCTGACTCGATCTAAGATGGAAGCAGCGGCCACTTCACACACCCTACAACAACTCCATCCCAACAATCGCAGCGTTGTTCCTCACCGAGACCGTCACCGGAGGGCTCGCGTCCTTCCGCTACTATTGATTTTTTCTGCGAAAAAATGCTTCGCAGTTCTCTCCCTGGCGCTGGCATTTTTCTTCGCTGGGATGCTCGGAAATACCTCTCATGCTGCCGAGGACTCCTCCGAAGGGGTTCAGCTTAGTTCTGTCCGCTCGGGGCTCAACGGGGTCTGGAAAATCGGGCACGAAACCCAGCACCAACTCGAGCTAAAAAACGCCCCTCCCACCGATGTCATCGTCGAATTGGAAACGGTCGACGGGGATGGAGTTCGAGTCCTGTACCAGGCCTTCGTCGAAGCATCCGAACTAGCGGGGAAGTCGAGTGCGACCGTCACCCTCCACGCCAAGCATGGGCGAATGGATCACCCGATTACGATCCGAATTCGAGACCGTGGCAAGGATCGACTTTTGATCGAGCATGTTTTGACGGATGAAGAGCGAGGATTGACGCTGACCTCCGATCAGCCTTGGGTCGTGGGGATCGGCTCTCCCGAAATGAAGCTGGATACCGCCGTCCTTCGTTCCGCTCGAAGCGCAGTAGGAGACTATCACGTCGTCGAATTGACCGACGCGAGCCAAATCCCGGATCGCTTTCGGGGGTTCGATGGAGTTGACCTCCTCGTATTCTCCTCGAGCAATCCCGAACTGATTGCTTCTTTGAGCCAAGACCAAGGAACCGCGATTCGGGATTGGATTTGGTATGGTGGTCGCACTTTGTTCACCTTGGGGGAGCATGCGGAAACGTGGTTTGCGAGAGAGGAGTTCGCCGGGCTGGTGCCGGGTGAATTGAAATCGATTGCAAAGAGTTGTAACCCGGCTCCCCTCGAAGCGTTTCTCAACTCGGAAGTCCCACTCCAGCGATTCTCTTCCGCGATCCTTCAACTTCCCGGGAATGCACCGGAATTGATCGGGCAACAGTCGGACAGAACTCCTTATCCTCTTATCGCCCGATGGACCGCAGGTTTGGGCAGGGTTCGATGGCTTGCCATGGAGATCGACTCGCCGGAGCTCAAAAGCTGGCAAGGGCAAACAGCTTTCATCAAGCACATCATGAACGATCAATGGGAAGGTCGTGGTCCCCAGGCGAGATCATTGGTCTCCGCCGAGGATCTCTCCCTTCAACTCAACGACGCCTTGAATCGATTCGATGGAGTGCGGACCGGCAATCTTACTCAGATGTCGATGCTTCTCTTTTTGCTTTTGGCGATCCTGGGGCCCTTCGACTACTTCATCGTTGCCAAGCGATGGAAATCCCCTCGTTTGACTTGGCTTACCCTCGGAGGTGCCGTTGCCCTCAGCTGCGGGGCTTTGATCTACCTGCAGAAAGCATGGAAGCCCGCGACCCCGCTGTTGAACTCGATAGAAATCGTCGACATCGACGCTGGCTCCGGGGAGATGATCGGAAGATCCTTTACCCATCTCTACGGTGGATCACGAGGAGAATACGCCCTCTCAGCACATCCAGCAGAGCTCGTTCTCAATCCTTCCGGGGCATCCTCCCCCAGTTCTACCGAACCGACAGCAAGCCACGAAGGGAAGCCAACGACCTCCGCTCGAACTGAAGTCCACCTTGATTGGCTTGGTCAACCCGGAAAGGGATTGGGTGGCTTCGATTCAAGTGTAGCAACCGATCGAATCATTCCTCCGTATGCGATTGTGAGAAGCACGGCTTCCCGACTGGAGGGTGGGGGATCGAGCGAACTGGAAACGCCGACTTATGGAATCGCCAATCTCGGCATTCCGGAAGCGGGAACCAAAGGGCTTGCATGTACCTGGAGATCCAGGATCGCTGACGGAGGCAACTTTGGGGAGTTGTCGAGCCTCCCGGGAGCGATCGACCTTCTCAATGGACACATTACCAACCCCCTTTCGTTGGATCTCGTCAACGCAGTACTCGTTTATCGCGGGAGGTTTTATTCCCTGCCATTGCGGATCAAGCCGGGGGATAAGGCCCAGTTTTCGGTGAGTGTTGTCCCTAAGGACTTCACCCGTCGATTGCAACGACGGGTCAATATCGATGGTAAGGATGCAGGGACCCCTTGGAACCGAAACGATAGCGACCTGAACCGAATCGCGGAGATCCTCTCCTTTCATCGATCCTCCGGCGGGAGTTCTTACACCGGGATGATCCATCGCTACCTATCGAAACTCGATCAGTCGGAGATACTCAAAACCGAACGAGCGATCCTTTACGCGGAAGTTGCCGAACCTCAATTGCAGTGGAATGTAGAGCGGAAAGGGGCTGAGCTTCCCCCGTTGGATGGGACTCGCAATACCATCTTTCGCATCTTGATTCCCGTCAACCCGCCGAACTGAACCTAGCTTATGATTAAAACATCCCAGTTGACCAAGAAGTACGAAGACATGTACGCAATTCGAGGCATCGATCTCGATTTGGCGGAGGGGGACTTATTTGGTTTCATCGGCCCCAACGGGG
>CAYMXM010000698.1:0-2686 GCA_964394065.1 uncultured Pirellula sp.
CGGGATGGCAGAAGAATTCGATCTCCATCTGCTCGAACTCGCGCGATCGGAAGGTGAAGTTGCGAGGGGTGATTTCATTTCGGAAGCTCTTTCCTACCTGGGCAACACCGAACGGAACGCGAACGCGCGTGCTGTCGAGGACGTTCTTGAAGTTCACAAAGATCCCTTGCGCCGTCTCCGGTCGCAAGAAAGCGGCTCCTTCCTCGCCGCTTAAAGCCCCGACGTAGGTTTTGAACATCAAGTTAAACTCGCGTGGGTCGGTCAACGTGTTGAGTTCGTTGGAATCGGGGGCGAGGACGCGAACTCGTTCTTCCACGGTTAGCTTGTCGAACGATTGAAAGGGGGCGGTCTGGTCGAGTTGCCCGGCGTCTTTGCCCCGCAGGTTGAAGAACTTCAAGGCGCGGCGTTGGACTTCTTCGTCTTCCTTTTCGGGTTCGGCGATCACGGTTACGAAGATCCGATCGGTTCCTCGGGAGACCCATTTACCTCGGATCTGGTCGAAGCGGTATCTCTTTTTGCTGACGCGGCAATCGACCATGAAATCGTGGAAGAGATCGTAGTGGCCGGAGACTTTCCAGACTTGGGGGTGCATCAGGATCGTGCAATCGAGCCCGACCATTTCGTAGGGGGAGGGGGCACCTTCGGGTTGGACCAATTCGTTGTGCCCTTGGCACATGTCCTTCCACCAAGCCTCTTTGATGTTTCGTTTGAGTTCGACACCGAGGGGGCCGTAGTCCCAGAACCCGTTCATTCCTCCATAGATCTCGCTCGACTGGAACATGAAGCCGCGTCGTTTGCACAGTGAAACGAGTTTTTCCATCTGCATGGTAGGGGGAGGTTTCTGTAAGAGGGAATATTAGGGAACTAGGGGGAAAGAACTATGGGTGGAAAGTATCCCATAACTCCGGTGTCTCGTCATAGCTAAATGTAGAACGGAATTTATTCCGTTAAACAACGCCTCCATTCAAGGCCCCTAGCTGCGCAGTGAGCCCTTCTCCAGCTTAGGGCCGCTGAAGTCCCCCGCCTGGAGGGAGTGGAGGACGGGGAGAGTTGGGGAAAGAGCCTCTCGCTACGAGCGGGGGCCCCAGCAGCCCTGAGATGGGAGCGGGCGCGGCATATCAACAGGGGCTTTGAATGGACAGGTTGCTTAACGGAATGAATTCCGTTCTACAACTCGCATCCATTCAAGGCCCCTACCTGCGCTTGGTGTGTTACGCGGTCGCTTTGGGAGGTTGACGTGACGGAGATGGTGACTTTTATCGAGGTCCCGAGCGAATTTTAAGGTCGAGACGCGACCGCTTCACACACCCTACTTTAGGAACAAACACAAATGAAATCCTTCTCTTGGTATGAAACAGTATCGGTTGTGATATGCATCGGGCTCCTTCTCTTCTCATGCAGCGCAACGCAGGCTGAGGAAAATGAGTTGGCAAAACGTGTCCTTCGGGATTGGAAAGAGCTGACCGACAAGTTGCAGATATGTTCGGGAACGGTTGAGTTTTCTGGGAAGGTTGCCATACCAGGGGCAAGATCCCCCAAAGATCGAACCATGGATTTTGCCTCTCGCGGAAGACTGATGAAAGTCATGGCGTCGGATGAGAAGGAAGACACCCATTACTTATGGAATTCACACGGTTCCTTTATCGTGTACAAACCCAAAGAGGAGCCATCTTGGATTTTAGGGAAGTCGGAACCGGCACTCGCTCCAGGGGAGAGAGTTTCTCGTTCGTATTCGCCACGCAACTTTCTGATCGGCGGAGTCTGCGTCCTTAGTGTTCCTCTGTTAGATCTATTGAAGAGTACCGATTATGAAATCACCTCGTGCGAATCCGTGGAAACCGGGGAGATCCGGATCGACTTGAAGTATCTTCCGGGGATGGTGAACTTCAACTATAGGGATCGATCAGCGTGGAATCGCACTCCTTTTTTCGACACGATAGAAGTCTATGTTGATCCCGAGCACTTGTCGCGCATCATGCGGTATAGTCTGGTTCGAACCACCGATGAGAACAAACGTGGCTGGACCAAGGGGAACTACACCTATTCCGAGGAGTTACCATTGATCCCTGAAATGCTAACCATTGAGGGGGGGCCCGAAGGACGCCAGACGCCAACAGTTGTGGATAATGGACGGTTCCGGTTCAGCATGGAAGCCCCACCTGCCGCGGAGTTTGAGTTAGAGCATTACGGAATCAAAACACCTTACATCACGAATCCCCGGTCGCTGTGGTATTTCTATCTCCTCATTGCTGTCGCAATCCTCTTCCTCGGAAGGGTGGTTTGGAAAATGGTTGCTCGGTAGAACTCGGTCATTATTTCTAACACTTCTACCCCTCACCCCCAGCCTGGCCTGACGCATCGGAGTAAAGCTAGGGAGACTAGGTGGAATTTTCGAGTTTGGAAATGGTCACGTTCTTGGTAGCCCCGGTAGGGGCGCCTCGAACTTAGGCGTGGGCCTTGGCCCACGCTATCCCCGCCCGAGATATCTTGAGCCCCGGTAGGGGCGGAACAAAAGAAGCGCAGGTTTGTTTCGCCCCTACCGGGGCTCTAAAACCACTTCCTCCCTTCATACGTGGGGCCAGCCCCACGCCTAAGTTCTAGACGCCCCTACCCGGGGCTACCCAGCCTTGACCTGGCCTGATGAAAAGATATTTCCCCTGGAATTTAACTACCCGAAGCCTCTGGT
>CAYMXM010000699.1:0-2681 GCA_964394065.1 uncultured Pirellula sp.
CCTTTTCCAAGAACTCGACCGGATCGTCCTGATCGATTCCCATTCCCACATCAATCCTTACAGCGCAGCGTCCAAGGATCTGGGAGATCTCCTCGGTTATCACTACTACACCGAGTTAGCCCACTCCTCCGGGATGCCTCGCGAGCAGATTGAAGAAACAGGGATCTCCGCTCAAGAAAAGGTAAAACGCCTCTTCGGACACCTTGCGAATATCGACAACACCGTCCAGTGGTCATGGTTCCTCGAACTATCGCGCGAGCTCTTTGGATTCCAAGGAGACTCGATCGATTCTAGCAATTGGGAGTCGGTCTACGACCTCGCTTCTCAATGCATGGCCAAACCCGATTGGGAAGAGGAGGTTCTCACCAAAAGTGGAGTCGAGCGAGTCTTCTTGACCAACGACTTCGACGATTCCCTTCAAGGCTTCAACACCGCGCGCTACGTCCCTTGTTTGCGGACCGATGACCTCGTGTTTCATTTGGCCAATCCTGCCGTTCGAGAACGAATCGTCAAGAGCACGGGAGTCGAACCGACCAGCTTGAGCAGCCTGCGCGAGGCCCTTGAGCGACTCTTCCAACATTTCTGCGCGAACCAAGCCCGAGCTTGTGCGATCTCTTTACCACCATGGTTTGCCCCGAAACCTTATCTCGACGATTCTGGAGCCGCCGCGAAGGGGCTCGATGAGTTGCTCGCGAAGGGGCTTGAGGGGAGCGATGAAGCAAAACAGACAATGGCGGAATGGGTCTTTTGGAAGATTGCCGAGTTCGCGAATACCTACAAACTCCCGTTCGACCTGATGATCGGGGTCAATCGACGTGTTTACCCGACCGGGGTTTTCCAAGGTCAGGATCTGTACGACTCCCGAGTCTCGCTGATCCAGTACGCTCCACTTTTCAACGCGTTTCCCAAGCTCATGTTTCCGATTTCTGTCCTCGCTTCGGTCACGAATCAAGAATTGGTCGATTATGCTTGGATCTTTCCAAATGTCCTGACGCATGGTCACTGGTGGTACAGCAACACGCCGAACTACATCCGCCATGACCTACGTGGGAGGATCGAAGCCATTCCTCGGAATAAGCAGATCGGTTACTACAGCGACGCATATAAACTTGAGTTCATCCTCCCCAAGTTCCGAATGTACAAACGCCTTCTGGCCGAGACCCTCGCGAGCGAGTACTGCGAAGGGCGAGGATGGTCGGAAACCAAGGCCTTGGAACTTGGACGCCAGATTTTGCGAGGTAATGTAGAAACGATTTTTAACATTGCATAAGGTGAGCCCGGAGGGCGGTACATCTGGATCTCGGCCTCCAGGAAATCCGTATGTGTCGCCCTCTGGTATCCCGAAGGGATCACAGCCATTAGCCGGTGGTAAGCGCAGCGCCACCACCGGTGGATCGCGAACACTTCAACCCCTCACCCCCAGCCCCTCTCCCCGAAGCGGGGCGAGGGGAGCGGAGAATCTAAAACGCAACTCCGGGCGAGACGCCCGGGCCACGATGAAGTAGCGGTGTCCGACGGGGACAAGCCCCGGTCGGACAAACAACATTTCCATAACATTCAAAAGCAGAGCAAATCGTGAAGAAAGTAGGACTGGTCGGTTGGCGGGGAATGGTGGGGTCGGTCCTCATGCAGCGCATGGCTGCCGAAGGGGACTTTGCCCATTTTGAACCTGTCTTTTTCTCCACTTCCAACGCGGGGGGGGAAGCTCCCAAGATCGGTGGGAGCTCGGCGGGAACCCTCCAATCGGCGACCGACGTTCCTCAACTTGCGAAGATGGACGCGATCGTCTCCTGCCAAGGTGGCGATTACACCACCTCGGTCTACCCCGAGTTGCGAAAGTCGGGATGGAATGGGATCTGGATCGATGCCGCTTCGACTCTTCGAATGAACGAGGACGCGATCATCGTCTTGGACCCGGTCAACGACCGCGTGATCCGAGACGGTCTGCAACGAGGGGTAAATGCCTTCATCGGTGGGAACTGTACGGTCTCGTTGATGCTGATGGCATTGCACGGACTTTTCAAGAACGACCTTGTGCAGTGGCTTACCAGTATGACTTATCAAGCCGCCTCGGGAGCGGGGGCAAAGAACATGCGAGAGCTCGTGCAACAGATGGGGGTGATCCATGGTTGTGCAAGTACCCTCTTGGCCGATCCCGCCTCCGCTATCCTGGAGATCGATCGTCAAGTCGCTGAAACGATTTGCTCTGACACCTTCCCCACGCAACATTTCGGAGCTCCTCTCGCGGGTTGTATCATTCCTTGGATCGACAAAGATCTTGGGAATGGACAAAGCAAGGAGGAATGGAAAGCTCGAACGGAGACGAACAAGATCCTGGGACTCGCTCCAGACACGATTCCAATCGATGGTATCTGTGTTCGCATCGGTGCAATGCGTTGTCATAGCCAAGCGATGACGATCAAGTTGAAGCGGGACGTTCCACTCGACGAAATTACCGAGATCCTCGGAACTGCCAATCCATGGGCCAAGGTGATTCCGAACGATCGGGAAAGCTCGATCCAAGAGTTAACCCCAGCTGCCGTTACTGGCGGCTTGGTTTGCCCCGTAGGACGATTGCGCAAACTCGAATTGGAACCAGGCGGAAGTGGCACCTACCTCTCCGCTTTCACCGTAGGAGACCAACTCCTCTGGGGAGCCGCCGAACCCCTCCGACGCATGCT
>CAYMXM010000700.1:0-2666 GCA_964394065.1 uncultured Pirellula sp.
ACAAACCCAAATTGCCAAGTCACCCCCAATTGCCCAAAGTTCGCGTTTGCCCTGGACTTTGGAACAGCCTCTTTGGATTGTTTCCTACTATGCGTTCTTGGGATTGCCGGCCTTGCTTTGGGCGGTGAATCAGTTCTTCTTGCGAAACCGTATTCCTTGGTGGCTTCTTTGGCCGATGGCGGTCGTCGGTTGCTATTGCATACTCCTCTTCGGAGTTCACATGTTGGATTTGCACCTGCTGGCAGAGTTCAAAGAAGGCGGGATGTCCATGGGGCGTGATTTGGCTCCGATAACAGGGGTTCCCTATTCGATTATCTGGGTCACGATGAACTACATTCCACTGGGATTGATTTCCCTGTGGATTAGAACTGTTCGGGCCCATCGAGGGGATTTTGATGAAGCGGATGAGCTTTGATTGGAGTTCGACAGGATTTACAAGAGTTGCAGGATTATTCAATCTCCAGATTATTCAATCTCAAGGATCACCAACTTGCTCATCCTGAAAATCTTGTCCGACGAGACCGGAAGCACGACCGCTTCACACACCCTACGGGTTTCTATCTGGCTCGGGTTGTGATTCGTCCTTTTTCAAAAGACGCTCTCCGTTTTCGTAGGCGATCAGTTGGGTGATTCGCCCTCCAAGATTGCTTTCGTGCAGTCTCAGCAGCGCGGCCTCGAAGTAAAAGAAGGGGAGGGCGGAGCCGAACAAAACCCGTTCCGCTCCAACATTCTGAACGAACTTAGCTACTCCGCCAGTTCCTTCGATCATTCCGATGTCGAAGTAAACACGCTCTAACTTCCCTAATTTGGCGGCCGCAGCTACGGAGATATCCTTCCCGGGATTCAGGAGCATCACCTTCAAGTTCGGATAGGTTTCCACCAAGCCGGCAAGAAGAGTTGGGTCGACCGTTTTCGAGGTGAACCGAGGATGTTCCGTACGTGGATCTTCAGAGCGCATGACGATCTGCAGCAACCTATTCCCAGAAGAACACATTCGGCAAAGCTCTGAAAAGCGGGGATCAGCCAACGTGTAGTCGTGGTAGCCAGGGGCGACCCGGATTCCGACGATCTCCGATTTGCGAAGGCAAAAGTCCGCGTCCGATTCCCAGTTGGGTAAAGTCGGATTCACAAACCCAACGGGATTCAGAATTCCTTCACCATATTCTTCGCATTCCGCAACTAAACGAGCATTGACCGCCCCAAGATCGCGATGCAAGAGCCCGTCGAAACTGGAGGCTAACGCTTGAACAACTCCATGTCGCCGCAACTTTGCCACCAACTTCCTAGGTTCATCGTCGGGGAGACGCCGAAAAGGCCAGCGAGATAAATTGACATGGAAATCGATCAATCGATCCGGTGCGGGAAAACTTTGGGAGAACATCAGGGCAAGCTATCAAAAAGATTGGTGTTGGCGTGGTTTTCGAGCGTCAGCTCTCGTTTAGTCGTGGCCTGGGCGTCCCGCCCGGAATTGCAAAACTCCGGGCGAGACGCCCGGGCCACGTCGTTCAGCTCAGGGACGCATTCCCTTCGCACGGAGTATCGGTTCTAACATCGTTCGCAGATTTCCACCTAAGATCAGAGCTTTCTCCTCCTCAGGAATCTCCGCACCGAAAATTTTGCTCAGCTGGGTAGCCAAGCTTCTTCCTCCTGCGTCGCTCCCATAAAGGACTCGCCTAGCACCTAGCTCGGCAACGGCTCGTTCGGTAACTCCTGCTGTCGGATCTGCACCGGCGATCTCAAACATCACCGAAGGAGCTTTCTGGATGATTCGCATCCCCAGTTCCCAGTTCCCTCCAGAATGCCCACAAATCAGCTTGGCTTCGGGGTGCCGTTGTGCCAAGAGTACCAAATCCTCAGGAGTTGATTCTCCGTCGAGGTTCCCCGTCGTCTTGATCCAGGTGTGTTGGTAGATCGGCGCGCTCCAACGAACGGCCTCTTCGAGGATTGGATCCAAGGAATCATCGTTGCACCGACGCGCGACCCAAAGTTTGATACCGACCATCGGCCCGTCGACCAAGCAGCGGCGGAGTTCTTCCAAACTTTCTTTCGCATGGGCTTGGTTCAAGTAGACATAGCCGAACAAACGGTCGGGGGCATGTCGCAATGCCGCGAGGACTTGATCGTTTTGTTTGCGCATCTGTTCAGGGGTGGGGGAGTAAGCCCAGGGCCATCCCATGAAGATTGCTAGACGCGCGATCCCCATACGATCCGCAAACTCCAGCAGATTGTCGGTTTTCGCCTCGGCAGAATTACCTTCGAACCCGGCGAGATGGACATGGCTGTCCCAAATTTCGTTACGAGTCTCCTCGTTGGCCAGGGTGAAGGATTGGCATGAGGCGGTAACAGCGGCAGCCGATACCCGTTGCAACCATTGCCGACGATTGGTGGCAGAACATTCTGGTGGCATGGAAGGGATGGAAGAATGGATGGGTGAGGCATGTTAGAGGTAGAGGAGCCGTCATTGTAGCAGCAGCACGGCGCCGGGAAGAACAGGGGAATAAACCACGAATCAGGATTGAGGGGTGAGGCTTGAGACTTGAGGAAGAAGAGGGGCTTTGCCCTGGGATGTCAAAAAGTCTGTGTTGTACAGTGCTTTTTGAGTACTCGGATTTATTCCTTTTTAACCGCAGGGGGCGCAGAGAATCGCAGAGGAGAACACAAGGTTT
>CAYMXM010000701.1:0-2665 GCA_964394065.1 uncultured Pirellula sp.
AGTTTCTCGCTCGCTGTTCGTAACTCGGACGTTTCTGCGATCCCTCCGGGATCGTCGGCGCCTCGTCACGATTCACCGGTGGTGGCGCTGCGCTTACCACCGGCTAATGGCTGTAATCCCTTCGGGATACCAGAGGATGCAAAGCTAACCCTTGAATTCTCCCCTGCGAACCTCCGCGTTCCCTGCGGTTAAAACGGAATAAATCCTCGCATTTAAAAACTCGTGCCAACACCAACTTTTGGACAGCCCAGCGTAAGCCCACGGACTCAAGACGAATGAGTTTTCCGAGCCGCGAATGCGTCGTTAGCACCTCTCACGATGCTCGTTGCTGCCGCCGCATTCGCGCCTCAAAACAAGGTGGACCGACTAACCGTGGGCTGACGCCCACGGCTATGGGCTGCCATCGCTACGCGATTCCAAACTTCCGACCGGGATCAAGTCGGTCACGGAGCTCTTCGAGAGTCATTGCTTTAAAGCTCCGCGGCGGATGACAACGCGGCGGACTATGCGTATATTGAAGGGGCCTCTCAACCGTTCCTCCCCGCGATTTTCTTTCCCCCCCTTTTGCACGGTACCTTGGTACCCTGGTACCTTCGCAATCTATGAGTGCTACTTTATCTATGCGTACTACTTTCAGAAGACAATTGCACCGCAGTGCAACCTCCGCATTGGCCTTTGCCATACTCGCCTCTGGCCTTGCTTCCACGACCTTCGGACAACTTGCGAAGAAGATCGAGCCCCTCATCGAAGCCCATCAAGGGAACGTTGCGGTCATCATCAAGAACTTGAAAACGGGAGAGACGTTCGAGCACAACGGGGACCAAGTGATGCCCACCGCGAGCTTGTGCAAGTTTCCTGTCATGATCGAAGTCTATCGACAAGCCGAAGAAGGGAAGATCCAGCTTGATTCAAAAATCGAGATGAAGGAATCGGACAAAGTTCCCGGCTCCGGCATTTTGACCAGTCACTTCGATCCGGGAACCGAGTTGACGGTCAACACCACAACCCGCTTGATGATGCGACATTCGGATAACACAGCAACGAACCTCCTTCTCGATCAGATCGGTATCGCCAGCACCGCAAAGCTGATGGCGGAGATGGGGCTTCCGGAAACTCAAATTCACTCGAAGGTCTATAAACGGGACACCTCCGTTGCCATGGACCGGAGCGTCAAGTACGGACTCGGTAGCACTTCGGCCAAGGATATGTTGACCCTGCTCGAAAAGCTGTACGCGAAACAACTTGTTTCGGAAAAAGCATCCGAAGCGATGCTCGCCCACATGGCTTCTTGCACCGACGACTCGCAACTGAAACGAAATCTTCCCAAGTCGATCAAGGTCTACCATAAGACCGGAGCTGTCGATGATGTCCGGACCGATGCAGGACTCTTCGAATCCCCCAGCGGAACCCTCGCGATGATCGTCCTCACCGCGAAGAACAAAGACACCTCCTGGTCGGAGAACAATGAAGCGGAAGTCCTCAGTGGAAAGATTGGTGCAGAAGCCTATCTCTGGTTCAATCCACCCGGAAAGGAAGAAGCGGCCAAGCAGACGTCCCTCGAGATCGGAGCCCAAGGTGACTTGGTCAAGGCTCTGCAACGAACCTTGAACGCGCGCATGACTCCTTCCCCTGCACTCGATGTCGATGGGGACTTCGGAGGGATGACCGAAGCTGTTGTCGAGAAGTTCCAAAACGATCAGAACCTCTCTCCAACAGGTGTGGTGGACGCCGCGACTTGGGAGAAGCTTGCACCGATCCTGTTCGAGGAAACCGCCCCTCCGCAACCTCGATCGCTATCCGCCAAAGAACCTGCTGACCCTCTTTACGGTACTCCGTTTGTCTCTAGCACGGGTTGGGTGGTTTACGATCCGAGCACCTCGAAGGTGTTAGGTGGTGCTCGACATGAGGACCGGCTCGATTTTGCAAGTACGACCAAGATGATGACGGCTTGGCTCGTCGCAAAATATGCCGATAAGCATCCTGAGGTTCTCGACGAACGAGTCACTTACTCCAAGCGCGCTGATGAAACGATCGGTTCCACATCCGATATTCGAGCGGGGGAATCGATCACGGTTCGTCAAGCCCTCTACGGCTTGATGCTCCCCTCCGGAAACGATGCGTCGGTCGCCTTAGCGGAGCACTTCGGCGAACGCCTCAAGCCTGAGGGGTGGGACGAATCGCGGGATACGCACGACATGTTCGTTGCTGCGATGAATGCCGAGGCCAAGGCGCTCGGAATGTCGAAGACTCGTTACTCCAATCCCCATGGATTGACCGATCGAGATCACAAGAGCTGCTGCCTCGATTTAGCTGTCCTCGGGAACCGTCTGCTCGAATCGCCGATCACCAAGGAAGTTGTCTCGACGCGCGAGTATCGATGCAAGGCGATCGGGGCATCGGGTTACGAACGAGAGGTCCTTTGGAGAAACACCAACAACCTCCTCGGCATTGAGGGCTACTTAGGTGTTAAGACCGGTACTACGGGAGCGGCAGGCGCATGCTTAGTCTCTTGTAGCGAGCGGGACGGCAAACGATTAATGGTCGTCGTCCTAGGTGCCGCCGCCTCCGCCAGCCGCTACTCCGACTCGCGAAACCTCCACCGTTGGGGATGGCAGGAATTGAGTAAGCAGTAAGGTGTAAGGTGTGAGGTGTGAGGTGTGAGGTG
>CAYMXM010000702.1:0-2665 GCA_964394065.1 uncultured Pirellula sp.
TAGCTCGGTTCGATACCAATCGAGACGGAGTGGTCAAGCGAGAGGAGACACCTCGTGTCGTTCGCGACTATTCTTTCTGGACTATCGACCTTGATCGGGATGGCTTGATCACGCGAGATGAACTCATTCAGGCCGCAAAGGGACGCAGTGGCCGCTGAAACGTCCGACATCACGGAGCATAAGCTCTCCTTCAGCGCCAGGTTGTTTGCCTCGCTGATCGGTTATCCCAAGTCCTGTTTGATCTTTGCCCTTCTGGTCACGGCTCTTGCCATCGCTGGCTACTATCGCCCCGACTGGCCGCAAGAGATGTGGGATGCCTTTCAAACGAAGGAAGCTTCCAAAGAAACGGAGTTGAATCAGGGCTCCAAAGGGGCTGGTTCAAACTCAAGCTCGGGGCAGCGCCGTCGGTTGCGTTCTTCCCGCGTAGCTAGCACAACGTTGGGGAACGCCGATGCATTCTTGGTCGTCCAGTCGAAGCAGTTCTTTACGCGCGAAGGAGCTGCCGCAATCCGCCATGTCATCGAACGCCTCGAAGCTCTTGACACGGTGGCCAATGTAACCTGGATGGACAACGCCCCTCCCTTGAACATCTTCGGGTTAGCAGAACCCATCCTGCCACGGGGGAATGCCTCCCCGCAACGTTTTGAAGTAGCACGCAAGAAAGCGCTCCAGCATCCGCTGGTGGTAGGGATGTTCTTGTCCCCAGATACCGAAACGCTCCTCCTGACGATCAATTTCGATTGGGTGTTCGTCCAAGAGGACGCGGATTGCGATGCCCGTTTGTTGGAAACAGCCCAAACGGCCCTCTCCGACTTCCCGAATGTCGACATGACCTTTGCTGTGACGGGGCCAGTTCCGTTGCGATTGATGTTGATCAAGAATCAAGAGTCCAACAAGTTGAAATTTCAGATCATCGGTTATGGGATGATCCTCTTGATGGCTGCGATTCTCTTTCGTGGTTTGTCGGTCGTATTCGTGGTGGCAGCTGCACCGACGATCGGTGTCTTTTGGACTCTCGGCTTGATCCGATACTTCGGTCTGGAGAACAATCCGTTCAGCGATGTTATTTTGCCGGTGCTGCTAAGTCTCGTCGGCTTCACCGACAGTGTCCATATGATGGTTTATATTCGGCGTTGTCTACATCAAGGAATGAATCCGCTCGAAGCTTGTCGGCAAGCGTTAGCTGCGGTCGGACTGGCATGCTTCCTGACCTCCCTCACCACCGCCATCGGCATGGGGGCGTTGATATTGGCCAAGCATGAAATCGTTCGCGAGTTTGGGATGGCTTGTGTGATCGGTGTCTTCGCCACTTGGTTGTCGGTCATGTTGGTCGTCCCCCTCGCCTGCACAACCTCATGGAGCAACCGGTTGGCACGTGGTACCGAAAGAGGCTGGATCGATCGCAACCTGTACCGCTTCGCACGAGGGGTGGGTTTCTTTTTGAAGCGTCCGAAATTGACCAGCTACACCTCGATCGCAGTTACATTGATCCTATCGGCCGTCGCTCTGACCCTTCGACCAGACGATCGCAAATCCAACTTGCTCCCGACGGGGAGTTCAGCACAGAAGGCCTTAGCCCATCTCGATCAATCGATGGGGGGCTTGGACGTATGTTCGGTCAACATACGGTGGGAGAACCAGGAGACCACACCTGAAGAGGTAGCGGGCATTGTTACCGAGATCGATCGGGTGCTCGACTCCGAGCCATTGCTGGGGCATCCTTTGTCGGTATGCCGATTGCTAGCGGCCCTTCCGGGGGAGGGGGCACCGGCTGAGAAAATGTCGATGGTCGATTTGTTTCCCCCACCACTCAAGTTGGCGGTCTACGATCCTGACGAACAACAAGCGAAGGTGACGTTCCGGGTTCAGGATCTTGGAACGGCGGCGTACAAGCCAACTTTTGAACGGATAGAAAATGCCTTTCAGCAAATAGCGTCAGCTCATCCTGGGTTGGAGATCACCCTATCGGGTGAGCCGATTTGGCGATGGCATGATCTTTATCAAGTCGTTACCGATCTGACATCGAGCCTCGGAACGGCATCGTTCGTCATCCTTTTGGTTTTCGCCATCTCCTTTAGGTCGATTCGGATCGGATTGATCGCAATTGTCCCGAACTTGTTGCCCCTGGCGATGGCGGCTACTTGGCTCGTGGTGACCGGCCAAGCCTTAGATATCGTCAGCGTATGTGCGTTTACGGTATGCCTCAGCATAGCAGTAGATGACACGATCCATTTCATCGCTCGCTATCGAGACGAGCAGCATACGCCTGGAGAATCCCGTTTGGTTGTTATTGAGAGAGCTTTCCAGGGAGTCGGAACGGCTCTCATCATGACGACGATCGTCTTGGTGGCAGGCTTCAGTTCGGTCTTGATTAGCGAGACGAGAGACCATCGGGTATTCGCTTCGTTAGCGATCGTTACCCTTACTTCGGCCCTCTTCTGTGACCTCTTTTTGCTCCCGGCGTTGCTGGCGTATTTTGATCGATCCGGGGGGGAACCACGGAATACACAGAAGACACGGAAAAAAGAAGTTTGAAGTTTGAAGTTTGAAGTTTGAAGTGAGAAGTGAGAAGTGAGAAGTGAGATGTGAGAAGTGAGAAGTGAGATGTGAGAAGTGAGATCCGGCTCCCTTCGCCCCGCTTCGGGGAGAGGGGCTGGGGGTGAGG
>CAYMXM010000703.1:0-2648 GCA_964394065.1 uncultured Pirellula sp.
CGAGGGGAGCGGAGATATAAAGCGCGGCGCGTTCCGAGACTAAAAAACGGAAGTTATTTCGGGACAGTTCCTTAAAGCAAATACCGCATTGGCGCTATGCCGAGTTTGACTTCCCGACCAAGCGATCGATCAGTTGTTCCAGCTCCGCCTTATCGATGCTCATTTTAGCGGCGGCCAGCGCAAAGAGTCTTTTCTCTACTTCGCTCAGTTGCCCGTCTGCCGCCATGATCTTCATGAGATCTTCGAGCATCGCCAGCTGTTCCTTTTTGTCCCTCGGAAGCTTCAAAGATGCCTCGTCGCTCAATGCGAAGGCAACAGCCTTCCCAAGATCGGCTTCTTCCAATCCCATTTCGCTGCATCGATCGACCAGCAAAGCGATCTCACGTTCCGATAACGCACCATCCGCGGAAGCCATGATGACGAGGTTTTTCAGATGATCGAGATGTTGCATGGGATTTGTCCGCGACTCTTGAGTGGTAGACGAGAATGAACCGAGGTGACGAGAAAAGTGGGTTTCCGATGTGACAATTGGAAACCATGACCATTCCAGCATAGTCGAATTGCATCTCAATTGCAGGGAGCGGTCGAGAAGGTTCTCCAGATTCCGTAATAAGTTTGCATGGCAGGGACAGGTGTTGGTAATATAGGGTGACTGTAGCGATGCGAGCCTTCCTCCTTCTCGATCTCGCCGGTCTTTGTTCGAACATCCCACCCTACACTCTGTTCTACTGGAGAACTCATGAAATCAGATTCAACTCGCCGTTCCTTCATCGCCAAATCCGGGGCTGTGGTTGCCGCAGCGGGAGCTGTCGCAACGTCCGCAAAGAGCTACGGTCGAATCCTCGGTGCGAATGATCGGCTCGGGGTGGGGGTGATCGGAGGAGGAGTGATTGGTCGCGCACACTTCGGAGTCATCAACAAGCTGAAAGAGCCCAACAATCTTCTCCCTGTCGCCGTTGCTGACTGTTGGAAGACTCGAGCCGATCAAGGAAAGGAAATGATCGGTGCAGAGGCTTCGTACTCCAACTACAAAGAGATTCTAGACCGCAAAGATGTCGACTATGTTGTCGTCGCAACTCCAGAGCATTCCCACTGGACGATGACCATCGATGCAATGGAAGCAGGGAAGGCTGTCTACTGCGAGAAGCCTCTTACCCACACGATCCCGGAAGCTTTAGCGGTGATCAAAAAGCAAAAGGAAACCGGACGCCCCATTCAGGTGGGTGTGCAAGCGATGTCGGATGATAGTTACATCACCGCGCGGGATGCGATCCGAAAAGGGGTTATCGGGAAAGTCATCCAAGCGCAGATCGAGTACGTTCGCCGCTACGATGCCAAGAAAGGTCCTTGGAGAGTTCCTGAAGAGGTCGAAAAGTATCAAACCAAGCCTGCTGATTTGGATTGGAATGCTTGGCTAGCTGGTGCACCGAAGATCGATTGGAATCCGAACCACTACTTCGAATGGCGATGCTATTCGGCATACTCCGGTGGGATTTGCACCGACTTGTTCATCCACCGAATCACTCGAATCATGAAGGCATGCGATCTCCTCTATCCTCGCCGCGTTGTCGGAATGGGGGGGATTTGGCAATGGCCAGATGGACGCGATCTCCCAGACAACGTCGAGATGATTTGCGAGTACCCACGAGGGATGACGGTTTATGTCCTTGGGACGATGAGCAATCGTGTCGGCATCGATCACTTAATCCGCGGCTATCGTGGGACCCTCAAGTTTACGAAGACCGGTTGGGTTGCGGAGGACAAAGATGGTAAGGTTTTGGCAGAGCATACGAAGACGGGTGGCGAGGACCAAAATCTTCACCACACCAATCTGCACAACCACATTCGCAATGGCGAAGCGCTCAATTGCCCACCCGAACTAGGACTTGCTGGTGTCGTCGCGGTCAACATGGCCAACGAGAGTTGGCGATCGAGCAAGGTCATGGGCTGGGATTCCAAGAATGCGAAGATGGTCCCCGCAGATACTCTTACCCTAAGCCACGAACCAGAAGAGGTCCCCCCAGCAAACCTGTAGGGGGGAAGTTTCTTGTCAGGATGGGGACAAGCCTGGGCCGGCAAAAAGTTGGTGTTGTGGCGAGTTGGTTTTGCGCAAGTTTTGTTCCTTGATTCGTTTCATGTCCGAATGGGGCTTGTCCCCGTCGGGCACCGCTTTGGCGTCCTAGAACGCTCCGCGCTTTAAGATATCTGCTCCCCTCGCCCCTTTTAGGGGAGAGGGGCTGGGGGTGAGGGGTTGAAGTGTTAGAAACAATGGCCGAATTTGAGGTGTTTAGGAAGAACTTGGCCGACGCGTAAGCGAGGCCCGACCATCACAACCCGTGGCGTAAGCGAGGGACAGCGCTGGCAACCAAGCATCCATCCCAGGTCTCACAGCACGCCCTTCGTGCCTCAGGGACGTGCCACCTGATCGCTTTGGCGTCCTAGAACGTGCCGCGCTTTAAGATATCCGCTCCCCTCGCCCCTTTTAGGGGAGAGGGGCTGGGGGTGAGGGGTTGAAGTGCCAGTAACGTTGGCCAAGTTGGAGGCTCCGACCCGCCGATTCGTACTCAGCGCAGCGGTACTCGTAATCGAGATTCGAGCACGAGCACGAAAAAAGGGGGGAAGGCAATGCGACGCTCCTGCACAAACTT